>JBJKSS010000526.1:0-5224 GCA_046703745.1 Spirochaetota bacterium | reverse complement strand
ATACACGGCAGTTGAGGCAGACCTCGCCGGGTTGAAAGGTTTTGATTTTTATAAAAAGATAATCTTCAACAAACTTGCGGTTGACAATGACGGCAAATCCCTCATTCTACAGCCGCTGCAATTCGATGCGGGTCTGAGCAAGGTCAATCTCACAGGCGAGATGCAGAATATCTTCATGGAAAGAACCGCAGTAGTGTTCCTTGTAATTACAACGGCAAAAAAAGCGGGCATCACAAAACACGTTGTCAAGCCTTTCCTGTTTTACCTTATGTTAAAATGCAGCGGGTTTGTCGGCCTGGCATGCAGGATTATCATAAATTATTCGGACGGGCAAAACCGGCTTGATCTGGGCATAACAAGAGATGATGCCGCTTCCTATCTTGATGAATTGGTTAAGGATTACCTTGAGAGCCCGATTGACCTTTTGCCTTTCGATTTGATAGCACCGGACAAAAAATTTTTCCCCCTGAAAGAGATGGAGGATTATAAACCTGATTACAGCACTCTCCTGCAAAACGCGCTTGACGAGGAGAGGGGCGGCAGATACGATTATTTCAAACTCTTCAAGGCGGCTGTGCCCGATGATGCATACGGAATAATAAAAAAACGATACAGGTTTTTCGAATCGCTTTTGGTAAAAGTAAAAGACAAGGATCGGGTGCGATGAATAAAATCGAACTCATAAAAATAGAAGACATAGATTTAAACAGCAGTTCTGTTATTGAAGCCTCGGCAGGGACAGGCAAAACCCATACAATTGTCGGCCTCACGGCAGAAATCATTCTCAGGGGAGAGGCCAGGCTCGACGAAATACTCATCGTTACATTCACGGAAAAAGCGACCGGCGAGCTCAAGGAGAGAATAAGAAGCCGTTTCATTGAACTTGCAGGTACAGGAAAAAATGAACGGACTGCCGAAACAGTCGAGAGTCTCGACAAACTTTTCGTCTCAACCATCCACGGGTTTTGCAACAGGATGCTCGACGAATATTCGTTCGAAAACAGGGAGTCATTCGAAAGGGATCTGGAGGACGATGCAAACCTCGCCGAAAAGATTGTGCTGGAAGTGCTGCGGCATGATTGGGAGGAGCATTATGCGGAATGCCTGCCTCCAGTCATCGGGTTTTCAAGTTACACGAACCGGCCCGGAAACTTTATAAACATTGCGTATGACCTTGTGTTGAATTACAAACCGTACAACGGCGATGATTTAAGGCCCGTGCCGCTCCCGGTAGGAAAGATAAAAAATCTACTCGATGAATTCGACAATTGTCTGGAAGAGCTTAAAAATGCCGCCGGGCCGATGGACGATCATAAAGACGAAAACTGTACGCACTGGATAATTGCGGAATACAACATGCTCGATATAAACGGCGGCAAGAAAAAAGCACGAATTAAAAATATTCTCGTCCCCCTTCTGGATTTCATCGTAATGGCGCATAATGATTCGCAATGCGGCAGGGGATGCAG
Source organism: Spirochaetota bacterium (assembly GCA_046703745.1). Classification (GTDB taxonomy): domain Bacteria; phylum Spirochaetota; class GWE2-31-10; order GWE2-31-10; family JAFGQB01; genus CAZHHK01. The sequence goes on along the minus strand of JBJKSS010000526.1, from coordinate 3,755 downwards.
GGAATTCTACGAAGCAAGCTCGAAGACGGGGTGCCATGATCTGGATAACGGCGGATTTTTGACGTTATTCGACAGCTTCAACAAGGCATCGGCGGATTATGACTATAAGACGAAAAACCCCGATTTGTATAATGTGGCTCTCTGCCTTAACAGGCTCCTGCCGGTTTACCTGCAATTGAAGGATGAGCTTTTAGCATACACGGTTGACAGAGCCTCCCAAAAACTCGCTGTTTTCAAAATTGAAAACAGCCTGATAAGTTATGACGACATGCTTAAAAATCTCAAACTGTCGGTAGGGGCCAATCCCGAATTTTTGAAAATATTACAGGAAAGATTCAAATTTGCGTTGATCGACGAATTCCAGGATACCGATCCTGCGCAGTGGGAAATATTCAGAAAAATTTTTCTTGAGAATGAACAGGGCCGGCTCTTCGTAATCGGCGACCCCAAGCAGTCGATTTACGGTTTCAGGAACGCCGATATTAACACCTACCTCAGGGCGAAAAACACCATTATAAACGATTACGGCGGTAAGCTTTATTACCTTGGTACATGCTGGAGATCATCGGAAAAACTCGTCAGTGATTTCAACAAATTTTTTAAAAGCGCCCCCTGGTTTGAGAAAAACGGCCGGCTCGAAATTGAATACGATGAGGTAAGGCCCGCCTTTAAAAATGGTTCCGGTACATACATGAAAACCAACGACGATGAAGACATGTCCGGCATATTTTATTTCAACCTTGAAAGCACAGCCAAGGAACAGGCGATGAGAGAGCTAGGCGGGCTCATTGCATTTGAAGCGGCAAGTCTTGTGAATAACAAAAATAATATAAGTATAAGGATCAAGGACAAACCGGAAAGAGCCTTGAATGAAAGTGACATCTGCATCCTCGTGCGCGACAGGGATGATGCGGATAAAATGCAGTCTTACCTTACGGGAGTAAACGTAAAGAGCATGATTTACAAGAAGACAAAGCTTTTTGCAACGGATGAAGCGGCCAATCTCGGATACATCATAAATGCTGCCCTTAATACGGAAGATGCGAATGCCTATAAAAAGGCTTTGCTTTCCGATTTTTTTAATGTGGAAATAAACGAAATCGATTCATGTCTTGAGCTCGATCCCTCGCATCCTGTAAGGCTATTATTCGACAAATGGCAGAGCCTTGCAAGAAGAAGGGACTGGCCGCTCTTTTTTCATTCGATACTTCATGACACGGGACTTGTCTACCGTCTTGCGTTTGATGAGAAAGGGCGCGGAGTTGATTCTGAAAGAGCCATCACGAATTACAGGCATATAACGGAAAAGCTTATCGGCACGGCGGGCAGCGGAAAATTTGATATATTCGACCTTGCAATGCATTACAGCGCCCTTGTCAACGGTAATGCCGGGAGCCGTTTCGATGAAGATCTCCACAGGCTGGAGACCGAGGAAAACAAGGTTGTCATAATGACGATCCATGCAAGCAAGGGGCTGGAATTCCCCGTGGTTTTCGATTACAGCATCCTTGGGAAAAAAAACAGTTACGATTATTACAAATTCCATGAGAATGACACTGTGGTTTTCGACATTTCCTGCAATAAGGAAAACAAGGAGGCTCAGAAGGAGGAAGAAGAGGATGAGAACATTCGTCTCAAGTACGTTGCATTCACACGTGCGATGATGAGGCTCTACCTCTGCCGTTACGAACCCAATAATACAGCATCCAAATCAGTTACGACGGATCTGACTAACGGGTCGTTATCCGCCGGATTCAATGAAGTAGCCCCTGCACAAAGCGAGGTGTCCGTGCTGAAAAATTCCCTGGAAACAGGGGGTTGCAACCCGTTGTTTCCAGGGAGATATGATTTGAGCTGCACCTTTGCCGAAATCAAAAAAGAATCATTCATAAACAGGAGGCTCACCCTTCAGTCGTTTTCCGCAATCGGGAGGTTTGCGAAATTAACGGAAAGCAGGATGCATTCAGCCGCATCATTCACGGAGAGTGAAAAGGATCATGGTGAGGTTAAAAACGAAACAGCCTCTGAGGTTGAGAACGAGCTTCCCGGCGGCACGAATGTGGGCCTGATGTTCCACAAGATATTCGAGGAAATCGATTTCGGCATTGCCGGCAGATATAAAAAAGGCGATTACAAAAAGATGGCGGAAGAACCGGCGTTGAGCGAAATAGTGGACAGGTGTTTTGATGTTTACATGAGGGTGCACCTGGGCAGGAGAGAAAATGAGCCGGCTTACAAGGACACGATCTACAAAATCATTCATAAAACGCTTAACACCGAAATAATGGAAGGCTTCACGCTTTCGGACATAACGGAAAAACTCCAGGAAGCGGAGTTTTATTTCCCGCTTGACATGCGGGCAGTGAATGATGATGCGAAAAACATCGACCTCGAGGCGCAGATCAACGGGTTTATCGACATGGTGTTCAGGCATGAAGGAAGGTATTATCTCGTTGACTGGAAATCCAACATCCTGGAGGACGGGTATTCCGGCGAGTCATTCTCAGGCAAAGTCATGGAACATTACAAATTGCAGTATGATATTTATTACGCCGCTTTGATAAGGTGGCTGAAGACGCGGATCAAAGACTTCGATTACGAAAAGCACTTCGGCGGCATCTACTACATTTACCTGCGCGGCATCGGCACTGACAGCACAAGGCCCGAGGCGGGGATACATCATGTGCGTTATGGAGCCGATGAACTTGGAAAAATCGAAAATGCTCTTACAGGAATAATCGGGACGATGAACGAATCCAGATAGCAGAGGGAGGGGTTAACCCCGCTGCTGCCTGTTTGCAATTTTATCCTACTTTAAGATTGATAAAATCAAAATCCTGTTTTTTTAAGGATGATATATTTAAAATGGATAAACCGATAACATCGCCGTTTTCATCAATTTTTTCCATAACAAAATCATTAGTGGTTTCCTTGAAATAACCTTCTTTTTTTTCAAGTATTATTTCAAGAAAATCTCCTTCCTTATCATAATAAACTTTTATTTCCTTTGCCATATAATTTCTCCTTTCTTGATTGTGTCGGTAAAATATGCGGTCAATAAAAAGCTGTCATTAATTGAATTTTTCACCACAACACACAGGTATTTATCACCAAACAATATATCCAGATAATAATTATAATACATTTCTACGGAACTGTCACTTTTGGATTTTACAATAATCAATGGATCCAGTAAAGTATTAATAATATTATCAAGCTGGTTTATCATTTCGGGATGATTTTCCGTTATATGGGTTAATCTTTCATCAGTTAAACGGATTTCTTTATTGAAAATATCTTTTAATATCATTTGTGCCTCAAAATTTTTTTTTGGAAACAAGGGGTTGACTTGTACCGAGCGCAGCCGAGGTGAACCCCTTGCTACCCTTGAATAACCCGTATAAAAAAACAATCAAAAACGGAATGCCGGTGAGATTCAAAAGAAGCCTCGTGGCGATTAAGCCTTTCCAGATCGGCAGGCGCGGCATGAAAATTTTAAAAATCATCTTGATAAAAAAGGGAATTGCAATGCTCCTGTTGTGGATGAAATAATTGTGCCTTTTCAAAAGGTTGTAGAATGCAATGTCGTTTATTTTTTCAAGCGTTATGTCATCGGGGACGAATCCCAGCGGTTTTAAAAAATTGTCCCTGCCGTTTTTATTTTTAAGATAACCCGCAATCGGCGCGCCGTTATATACCCTGATCCCGACCCCGATATCCACCATGTCCCACATCGATGCCGCCTTGTTTATAGT
>JBJKSS010000525.1:0-9512 GCA_046703745.1 Spirochaetota bacterium | reverse complement strand
TCATCGATATGACCAAAAACCTTTTCATTGTGGAGTCACCCCCCCTTAAAATCAGTAAAAATGTACCAGCCACGGGAAATATGTAAAAACTGATATTCTACCAATATATGAACTTTTTTTCATATTGTCAATCTTAATGTGAATATTATTTCATATTTTATTTTTTTTGCCTTGAAAAACCGGCCGAAATAAATTATACTAATCTCCGGGGATTTTTAATGAACAGGCTCAAGTCAAAAATAAGAAAACCGGTGCAGACCAGGAGCATCGAAACAAAAAACCGTATTCTCGAAGCAGCGGTCACCCTGTTTTCCAACAAGGGTTACTACAAGACAAATACGAAGGAAATAGCCAAAAAGGCAAAGGTGGCGGTGGGAAGTTTTTACAGCTATTTTAAAAACAAGAAAGCGGTTTTCATTGAAATACTCAAGAACTATTTCAATGACGCATCAAGCCGGCTTTTCAATTTTCCGATTAATAATTTTACAAAGCTTGATAAAAATCTGATATACAATTTCATCAGGGAAATTCTCGAGATGCATTCTATGTCGCCGCTCTTTCACAAGGAAATTGTGATCCTGTCGTATTCCGACAGGGAAATCGAAAAACTCGTTGCGGAATGTGAGGAACAGATCATTGCTTACCTCATTTCGATATTCAAAATGTTCAAGGACAAGTTGAAAGTTAACGATATTGAATCCTCGTGCCTCGTGCTGTATAAATCAATAGACAATATCTTTCACCAGATAAAAATCCACAATGTCAAGATCGAGCATGAAAGAATTTTAAGGGAATTAACCGAAATGGTTTATAATTACCTGATAAAAAACGAATGAAGGCAAGAATCAAATCAACAAGATAAAAAAAAGAGGCAAATCATGCCTCTTTTTTAAAAGCGAGTGAGCGGAATCGAACCGCCGTGATCAGCTTGGAAGGCTAACGTTCTACCATTGAACTACACTCGCAGTAATTGCATTACTTATAGCAATTTTGAAAAATAATGTCAAGTTTACTTGCTTTCATTTTTTTACCATCAGCACAGATTTGCTGCCTCTTATTGACTCTGTCCCCACCCTTTCAAAACCGGCATCAACCGCTATTTCTATCGACTGTAAAAAATCCATATCCGATACATGCCCGTTTGGCTCTGATATTTAAACCTTCCCCCCTTTTTTCATTGCCTCGTAGACCTGGGAAAACAGGCTTTTTTTATCCGGAATCTCGTGAACAACTGCAAACAACAGGGCAAAATCCATCCTTCCCCTCAAATTTTCCAAATTGAATGATTTGTGAGAGGAACGTATTGTTTGCACTATCCCGGAACAGCCTGCCTGCGCTGCTCTTTTGTTTAAAACATCAAGCATTTTATCCTGTAAATCAACTGCGAATACTTTACCGGTTTTGCCTGTTAATTTAGCCATGGGCAATGTGAAATATCCCATGCCGGGCCCTATTTCCAGTATGTTCATGCCTTCATTCACAAAACTTTTAAGAATTTTATCGGGGTTCTGATATAACCGCCTCAGAGGATTCAATAAAAAATACCCAAGATACCATGGACATGTATGACCGCTCATAAATTAATTCTCCTTACTTTATTATGACGAAATTAAAGCCGGTTTATTGTATTTTTATTCATATATTGCGTTCCCCATTCGTTCATCTGATCAAGCACCGGCTTAAGCGACCTGCCGAATTCACTGAGGGAATATTCTACTTTTGGCGGGATTTCCGGGTAAACCGTTCTTACAATAAGGCCCGCATTCTCAAGGAATTTCAACTGCTGTGTCAATATTTTCTGGGTGATTTTGGGAAACATTTTTTTCAGTTCACAGAACCTGTAAATCCTGTTTGAAAGGTGCCAGAGTATGAGCACTTTCCACTTGCCTCCCAAAAGGTCGATCGTTAATTCTACGGGGCACCTGTATTGTTTGCTTAAAAGCATGTTTTCCCCTCCCAAAATGGCATAAGTATCATTTTTGAAACTGACTATCAAAAAAGTGCCTTATTGTTTATGGAATTATTTTATGGTAGTAAGTATAACAAATAATTCAAAAGGAGTAAAACAAATGAACAAGGCATTAATAATAAACGGAAGTCCGCACAGGGAGGGCCCTACATCGGCAATATTAAAAATGATTGAAGAAAGAATAAGGGATGAATATGAAACTCAGACCGTTCATGCATATAACTTGAGCATAAAGCCGTGCATCGGATGTTTTAAATGCAGACCGGACGGCGTCTGCATCCTGCCCAAAGACGACGGTCAAATTACCGGAGAAAAAATGTCCGATGCCGGTCTTATTGTCGTTGGCGCGCCAGTCTATTGGGGAAATATTCCGGCGCCGTTAAAAATCATTTTTGACAGGAATGTCGTGACATTTGAAAATTTTTTAAGCGGCAAGCCCATGCCCAGGATGAAAGGCAAAAAAGCAGTCATTGCCGTAACATCAGGATCGGGAGAGAAGGATTACAGAAAAATCTCCCAAAGTTACGGCGCGATCCAGACGATAAGAACGGTCCTTGAAAGCGGGGGAGTAAAGATAATCAAGGTCATCAATGTTCATAGCGCATGGGATTTTGAAAAACACAGGGAAAAGATAAGATCGGAAATATCGGGGATTGATTTTAATTAACTTTTTTTACTTTATTCCTGGCATGGTACCTGAATTCTATCTGCATAGACAGATATAAAATTATTTGACAGTTAACTGATCCTGCCTGCAATGGTGTAAATATCTTTAAGCACCTTGACCCCGTCTTCAATCGGGGACAAGAGCTTTGCCTTCCCGTCAAGGAAGTTAACCGCATTACTGATCATTCCGCTGAAATATCCGGTTTTACGCGGTCTTTTTATGCTCTTATCCCTCGAAAGCGACATGAAGTTTGAATAAAGACCGGACGGCCGCGTAAAATAGGCTTTCAGATAACCATTGCCGATTATTATCCTGCCCAGGCTTCCCTCTATTTCAATTTCAAATCCGAAATATTTCCTGTTCCCGCTGAAATCCATATATAATATTCTTCCATCAGCGGAATTATAATGCACAAACAATGAAATCACATTGTTTTTTCTGTCTCTCACCATGTTGTCTATAACCGGATTTTTCAAATCAAAATCAAAAAGGAAATGAATAATATCTATAAGATGCGTGCCGTCATGGATCAGCAAACAGGAACCGGTTTTCGATGAGTCCTTTGTCCAGACCTTGCTGCCTGTCCAAAGTGCGGCATGAACACCGTGTATTTCCCCAAGTTTTCTCTGCCTTAATATCTTTTTAACCAGGATATAGTCACCTGAAAACCTCCGTTCATGGTTTATCATTACCGGCACATGCTGCTTTACCGATTCTTTCAGGATCATCTTTGCAGAATCAACATCAGGCGCCACCGGTTTTTCGAGAATGACCAGCCTTGGTCCGGATCTGACGGTATCGATCGAGACTTTTAAATGATTCTCTTCGTTGACCGCTATTACGACTATATCGGGTTTCTCTACGGCCAGAAGCTCTTCATGATTTTTATAGACCCGAGCGTGTGGATAATCCTTTTGAAACAGCCTTAGCCTCTCTTCATTCAAATCGCATGCTGCTGCAAGATCAAGGCGCCTGTTCCCTGAGATTGCTGATGCATGGCTGGCGGGCTGCTCCCTTTTTTTGTCTTTTTGAAGGGTATATCCGATGCGGCCTACGCCGATTATAGAAGCCTTGTATTTATTTACCATTTGCTTTCATTTATTCTCAAATAATATGCAATGTGCCTTATTGTCACGTGAATTAAAAAAGTCAACACTATTATCGTAACGGCGTATTTCAACGAATAGGCCCAGACAATGCGGGTGAATACAAGACCGCCGAGTACGCAGTCGATCTGGTCCCATGGAACGAACGGAGTGCTCGGAAGAATATTAAGCCGCCTTTTGATGAATGACTCGGCGATGTCACCAAACATCACTCCAAATCCGACAAAAAAACCGAACAGGTGGATATTAATATGACCATAATCAAGAAGGCTCAAGTTTTTCAATCCGGACCATTTATATATGAAGTATTGAATATAAACGATTATCATTGAAACAACTATCCCGGATATCAGTCCCCTGAAAGTTTTCCTCGGGCCAATGAGCGGCATGCTGCCGATTTTGATACCAAAATCCAGAGGGCAATTCAAAACAGGAACATTTTTAAAAATTACAGGTGCCATGTTGGCAGCTATCGCAGGCAAAGTAACATAAACACTCTGTCCTATGAACACCAGATAATTTATGATAAAATTCAATATTATACCTTGATAACGGATTTATTTTCACGCAGTGAATATCAATTTTATAATATTTGTATCTTCAATAGTCAAGAAGATAATAAGACAGGCTTCATTTTTTTTCGTCAAACGATTTTAACCTTTTCGATAAAGGGATATTTCTCGGGAATGCTCTCACAGAGGGACAGATCCTTCGGTGCCTTGATTATCGAAGACTTTATGGAGGATTCTACGCCATCGTCATTTATATGAAATATCAGGACAAGACTGCCGTTTAAATTTGAGAGATAATTTTTAAAATTTTCCAGAGGTTTTGCTTCGATATTCTGATTTTTCAGGTAGACGTGGAATTCCGTAAGGCTGTCATTGCGGATTTTTTCAAGATCCTCGATCGAATCAACCGTGAGGGAAAACTCTTCCCTCATTCTTTCCATGGCATAAACGCCCTTTATGAATACTATCCTGCTTTTTTCTATAATATTGACAAACTGCTCGAATTTATTCTTGAATACCCTTGCCTCTATTACGCCGTAGAGATCCTCGATGGTGATTATGGCCCACCTGCCGCCCCTGTCATCGGAAAAAATTTTAACCGTATCGATGATTCCGGCGATTTTTACTTTCATCCTGAGGTTTCCCCCGGTGGCCCCGTTTTTATTCAGGGCCTTCAGGCTTTTTGTCGTATGGGTACATGAATACCTGACAAACGAAGTATACGGATCCATCGGGTGCCCCGAAACATAAAAATCAAGGACTTCCTTTTCCATGAGGAAAAGCTCCTTCATCGTGTATTCTTCCACCTCGGTGCCCGGCTTAATGTCGCCGTATTCAGATGACTGCTTTTCTTCCATGCCGAAAAGCAGTCCCTGCCCGATCCTTTTGTCCGCCTGTATCGACTGGGCCTCTTCGATCGCATCATCAAGATGTTCCAGCATCCACTTGCGTTTTTGCTTCAACGAATCAAGGGCGCCGGCCTTGATGAGTATTTCTATGACGGCCCTGTTTACAACTCTCAGATCAACCGACTGAAGGAAATGATTGAAATCCCTGAACCCGTTTTCGGCTTTTCTCGAGCCCGTTATGCTTAAGCCCGCGGATTCGCCGACTCCTTTTATGCCGCATAACGCAAATCTTATCCCCTTCTCCTCGACCGTAAACACGATATCGGAATGGTTCACGTCAGGCGGCAGGATAAGCGTGCCGTTTTCCCTCAAGCCCGTTATATATTCATGAAGCTTGTCCGATTTGTTGATTTCGCTGGTCAGAACAGACGCCATGAATTCTGCCGGATAATAAGCCTTGAGATGGGCCGACTGGAACGCAAGATATGCATAAGCCGCCGCATGACTCTTGTTAAACCCGTAATTAGCAAAATCCATCATTTTGTTGAAGACCGTCTGGGCGAGCTCCGTGCTGATGTTATTCTTCTGGGCCCCTTCCACGAAAATTTTTTCGTGTTTGATCATCTCCTCGACCTTTTTTTTACCCATAGCCCTTCGCAGCATATCGGCGCTTCCAAGATCGTAACCTGACAATACCTGGGCTATTTTCATGACCTGTTCCTGGTAGATCATGATGCCGTAGGTTTCCTTCAGGATGGATTCCAGAAGCGGATGATCGTATTCGACCTCTTCCTGGCCATGCTTTCTTGCAATATAATTGTCGATGAATTTCATAGGCCCCGGCCTGTACAGGGCGTTCATTGCTATCAAATCTTCAAGCCTCGTAGGTTTGAGTTTTTTAAGGAATTTCTTCATGCCGGGGCTTTCAAACTGGAATATCGCATCAGTGTCGCCGCAGCTGAACAATTCGTAAACCTTCTGATCGTTAAAATCGATTTTATCTATATCTATTTTTATGCCCTTCTTGTCCAAAAGGTCAAGGCAATTTCGCATGAGAGTAAGTGTTATGAGCCCGAGGAAATCCATTTTTACAAGTCCGCATTCCTCAAGCTGGGGCCCGGGAAACTGCGTTGTAATGAGGTCGCCGTTTTTTTCATCTTTCACTATCTGGAGGGGGACGTATTCTATTATGGGCTTCTGGCCTATGACGACGCCGGCCGCATGCACCGACGTGTGCCTTGAAATGCCCTCGAGCTTGACGGAAATATCGAGGAGTCTTTTTTCATCTTCACTGCCGTTATGCGCTATTTCCCTGAGATCAGCAGTTTCCATTATTTCTTTTTTGAGATCCTTGCCTTCGGGAAGGAATTTCACTATTTCATTGACCCTTGCAAGGGGAATCTCGAGCACCCTCCCGACATCCCTGATTACGGCCTTTGCCTTCATCTTTGAAAACGTGACGATCTGACTCACCTTCTCCTTGGAATACTTCTCCGTTACATAATCGATAACTTCCTGCCTTCTTTCCATGCAGAAATCTATGTCAAAATCGGGCATGGTATACCTGTGCTCGTGGAGGAACCTTTCGAAAATAAGATCATAAGCCATGGGGTCGATGTTCGTGATGCCGAGAGAATATGCAACGACACTGCCCGCGCCGGAGCCCCTTCCGGGGCCGACCCAGATGCCGTTTTTCCTCGCATAGTGAATGAAATCCCACACGATCAAGAAATATCCGGCGAATCCCATTTTGTTGATAACAGCAAGCTCACTGTCGAGGCGCTTAAGCAAATTCTCTGAAACATCGGAATATCTCCTGTGCAGCCCTTCCAGTGAAATTTCTTTCAGATATGTTTCCTTCGTGTATTTTTCCGGTACCGTATACTCGGGAAGCTGCGGCCCGGGCAGTTTTATCTGGAGGTCGCACATTTCGGCGATCACCTGTGTGTTTGTCAATGCTTTCGGGATTTCCTTGAATACGGCTTCCATCTCCTCTTCTTTCTTGAAATAAAACTCATCACCGAAAAATTTCATCCTGTCATGGGTGTTTATCGTCTTTTTCGTGCCTATGCATAACAGTGCGTCATGCGCATCGGCATCATCCTTGTGCAGGTAATGTGCATCGTTGGTCGCAACAAGAGGCATCTGAAGCTTCCTCGACATCGTGTACATTGCCTTTGCCGCCGTTATCTCATCCTTGATCCCGTGTATCTGGAGTTCCAGGAAGAATGAATCCCTGCCAAACAGTTCCTGGAAATAAAGCGCGGTTCTCTCCGCTTCGTTGATCTTGCCTTCCAGTATCAGGTTCGGTATCTCGCCCTGGAGACAGGCCGAAAGGCATACCAGCCCTTCATGATAATTTTCCAGAAGCTCCCTGTCTATCCTCGGTTTGTAGTAAAACCCGTCGATAAACGACGTTGACGAGAGTTTCAGGAGATTCATGTAGCCGGTGTCGTTTTTTGCAAGCAGGATGAGGTGGTAACGGGGGCCCTTTTTTTCAAGCCTCGAAAGGTTGGTCATGTAAAATTCCGAGCCTATGATCGGCTTTATCCCGTGCTTTTTGCATGACTGGTAAAACTCGATTGCGCCATACATGTTGCCATGATCGGTTATGGCAACGGCATTCATCCCGTATTCTTTGGCTGTTTTCACAAGATCCTCGACGCGTATCATGCCGTCCAGAAGAGAATACTCGGTATGGTTGTGGAGATGTACAAAATTATATTTACTCATAAGTCAATTTCTAATTGCTCATAAGCCGGAAAAATGTCAACACCGGAAGCAGCATATTCCTGCCTGAAGCTTCTTTTGACTTCATCAAGCTGGGTGTCATTCCTTTCCGGATCATGATGAAAAAGGGCCAATCTTTTAACTTTGCCCTTTATTGCCTGATTTATTGCGTATTTGTATGTGGAATGCCCCCAGCCGACATACTTGGGATATTCGGCGCTCGTGTATTGTGCATCATGGATCAGTAAATCGGCCTTGTGAAAGAAAGCTGTTATTCTCGCATTGTTCTCGTTTGCTGCCATCTCGCCTTCTTTCTCATTGTTGGGATCCCCTTTAAACAAATTCTGGAAAGGCTCATGATCGAAGCAGGTGCACATTACCTTGCCCTTGTATTCGATCCTGTAGCCCATGCACAGGATCGGATGGTTTAAAAATTTATAGCTGATCACTACACCGCCGGGAAGCTCCATGCTGCCTTCCTTCAGCGGGACATATTTCAATGATGATTTAAGTTCGTCCTGACGGATGGGGAAATACCTGTAAGTCAGCTGGCCGCCGATTACTTTTTCAAGCGGTTCGTCCTCGAATGTTACGGGGCCGAAAACAGTAATTTCCGAATTGGGAATGAATATGGGCGTGAAAAACGGAAAGCCCATTATATGATCCCAGTGTGTATGGCTTATAAAAAGGAATATTTTCAGGGGTTTTTTTACTGCCGGATCCTTGAGCAGCGACTGGGCAAGCGATCTGATGCCGGAGCCCGCATCTATGATGATCTGGTAATCAAGATCGGTTTTTAACTGTATACAGGCGGTATTCCCGCCGTATTTTGAAGTATTCGGGCCGGGACAGGGTATTGATCCTCTCACTCCCCAAAATTTGACTTTAAGCACCTGTTTAATTCCTTTTGCCTTTGATAATTAAAAAAAACAACTTTTTTTCATGTTTGTCAAGCAGGTTATTCACGAATTGTCTTATGAACCCCTCCCGCATAGAATAGTAAACTCGGCAGACTATTGCACAAAATTAAATGCAAATATGAAATATTATTATATATTATTTTGGAAAATTATACTAAAATAAACGAAATCCTGATTTTCAAATAGTCATCGGAGAATGTATTCATGAAAATAATTCACATGAGCGACCTCCACCTGGGTTGGGTGGACAGGGGCACCAAAACCGGCACAATTGAAAGGTTTGAAAAGATTATAACAAGGATAATATCCGTGAATAAACCGGCCAGGGATCATGTTATAGTCATCACCGGCGACATTGTAAACAATGCAAACAAAAAGGGCCTTTATGCCCTGGCAAAAAAATATATCGATGTTTTAAAAAGCGCCGGTTTTTATGTTCTCCTGATCCCCGGCAACCACGATTACGGCACGGGCACACTGGGGAACAAAAAATTCGTCAGGATTTTCAAGGAAGTTTTTTTTGAGAATGCAGAAGTGGAATACCCGAAGATCGATATAATTAAAAAAAATTTATTCATCGGTCTCGACTCGATGGCCGAAGAGCTCCATATCTACGACAAGCTGTTTGCAGACGGTGAGCTCGGAGCAAAACAGCTTACCGTTCTGAAAGATATATTGCAGAATAAGGAATACTCTGATTGCAAAAAAATAGTTTATCTTCATCATCATCCGTTCCATCCCCATCCGGGCCATCAGCTTA
>JBJKSS010000524.1:0-7591 GCA_046703745.1 Spirochaetota bacterium | reverse complement strand
AATCGATACCGGATTCAGGGTTTGACTTCGGGGCGAATGCAAGTCTGGCTAATTTGATGGTCTTTACTAAATTTAAGGATTTCAGCCTGGGGATTTCACTCATCCCGTAGACCGAAGTTGATTTTTACGGTGACAGGAACCTGGGTTATTCCATCTTCAAAAAAATTGATTTGACAAAAAAGCTCTCATTTAAAACCGGGTTTACGGCGTTGCAGTATTTTGACCTGAATGTCAGTTTAAGTACAAGATTCAAGCCGCTGGAGGAAAAACTCAACGTTGAAAGTATATTTACAGGCATCGCCGCGCATTTATATATTCCTACCCTGTTTTTGAAATCAAACTCCGGTTTCAGCATGAAACATTCGCACCCGGATGAAGACGGTGTAATAAACGAATATGACTTGAATACAAGTACCGACATAATAGCCGGCGGGAACGGGCTGGGATTTTTGACAAATATTCCGTTTTTCAGGAATAATTACGGGGATGATATTTTAAAAAACAGATACGGCAGCGGTTTCGGGCTGGGCATGGATCTGGGGTTCATAGTCAAATTCAACGGTCTTGTCAAACTGGGTTTTTCAATAACAGACCTCGGTTTCATGATTTTCCCAAATGCCGTGCATGTTGCAATAAATGAAAACGACAGACTGAATTCCGGTTCAATGGGGTCAATCGGTGATAAAGTCATTAATGGCCTGCTTGGAAAATCGGATGACAGGAAGATAGAGGAAAAAACCGAAGGCTGGATGCCCGCCACGGCAATAAGAACAGGGGTTGCGATCACGCCGTTGAGAAACCGTGAATTGCTCTCCATTATGTGCGACTTGTCGGTAAACGATTTTAACCGGATATTGGACGGCGGCTATGCAGCATTCAGCATCTCTACAGGCATAGAAGTAAAGCCTTCATACAAATGGTTTGCAATGCCTTTCAGGATGGCATTCAATTATAATACGCAGGCCAATGTCGGCTCATTCAGTTTCGGCACAGGGCTCTACCTCGGGCCGATACATATGGATATCGGGGTCAAGGGGCTTGAAATATTATTTTATGATCTGGGCGCGAAAGAATTCTGCATTGGCATGGATTTAACCGTCTTGTATTGATTGAAGAATTACAACATGCAACAGGTGATTCTTATTGATTTTTACTTTCAAGGATCCTGGTTACTTCAAATTCGGCCGGGAATCCCGGGCCAGCCGCTTTGTTTCTGATGCGTCCCTCGACTCTTATCGTGTGATTCTGGTATTTTAACCTTATTTCATTGCTGTATTTTCCCACAATCGAATATTCCCGGTTATCACGGGTTATCAAAACAACAATTGTATGTGGTTCGTTCCCCTTGATAACTACGCGGCCCTCAAGTATCAATGTGGAATGACCGGCAAGTGCGAAAGCAAAAATAATGGCACATAAAAAAAAGCTTTTCATGCTTTCCTCCGGATTTTATTTAACGACTACGGACATCGTAACCCCGGCCGGTATTTGTATTGAAAAGGTACGGATTCCCGTAAGGTTGGTACCAGCAAGATAAAACCTGTTTGAAGTTCCATTCATCGTTGCGGAGCCGTATGCACCATTGTTGATGAGTGCCGTGGTATTGATTGTAGGCTGCGGATTATAATTAAAGAGATTTATCGAGCCCAGATTGTAGGTTATGCTTCCTGCAGTAGAAGAAATGGCTGCTCCCCGATTGTACTGAAATCCCCCGGCAGGAAGGCCCGAAGTTTCATCGGACAGGAGCGCCGATGCGCCCCATTTTTCAAGGAGGGTTGAGAAGCTCTCCGAAGTGCCGTTGACCGCATTGACTGCATTCACAATTGCATTGTAATCCGTACCGGAGCCGTCTACTATCTGCCTGAACAGATTTACCCCTCCGAAATTTCTTGCAAGGTATGCGCCGAAAGCATAGTTGACCGCATAACTTTTCAGAGTATTATATACTGAGTCCTCAAGCCAGTTGGTTACCGAGGTATCGTCGAAAGCATTAAAATAGGGCAGCCGCCCATTGGTATTTCCCGGACTTCCCGCCGTATAATCACCTGAGCCCACTCCTCTGGGGCCCATTACCCCGAGTTTGTCAGCTACAAAGTCTTCGGTTGCCATGGAGCACATTTCATTGAGCCAGGTTTCAGCGCCTTCAATATTATAATGCACGCTTTTCTGGTAAAACTGTATCATGTGCTGGAATTCATGCGCCAGTGTGGAATAAATTTCGCCGGGCCAGTAATCATTTGAGCTCCATGAAGCAGCCAAATTAGGGGGGTTCCCGGGTGTTGCATACATAACGGCATCTATGTAAAACATTATCCTCTGGTTTGAATAGCTTATCGAGCTTGTCAAAAAATTATCCTTTGCCCAGAAGAATCCAACCGTGCCCCCGTTTGTAGAGTTATCATTGTCGATATCGTAAAGCAGTATTGTTATATTATTGTTTGCGTCTGCACTGGAAACAAGCTGCGCAGGGAAATTGTCCGCATATGCGCCCCATTCGGGCCCGTAAATGTTTGTAACAAGACTATAAATATTGGTTGCATTTGTCAAAAAAATTTGACCCAGAGCATCAACCATAGTCTGGTCAACGAGCTCTGCCTTTGTTCCGCCGACTGTCCAGCAGTTATTGGCCACCCAGACATTCAACGTTTTACCGCCGCTGGTGTAAACCCCCCTGCACATTGCAGGAATAATGTTTGAGATAGAATCATAATAAAAATTTTTTATGTTTCCAACTGTATCAGAAATCGGCAGCGGGGCGGCCAGGCTTTTATTCAAAAGATTATTGTTTGCCGTAACCTTATTATTTAAGGGAGGGTTCCTGTTGAATTCCGCAATTTCGGGCTTACCCCTGATGCCTATCGGCAAAGCATTATAATTTGAAATATTGCTTAAAACAGAAGAGCCGTTTGATGTCCCGCTGCCAAGCACTTCATTGCCGTTAATATAGGGATTCAGAGAGGAACCGTCTGAGTTAGTATTTGTAAAGACAAAATATACGGATTTGCTCGAAGTCCCGAGATTGAGAGTATAATTCAATTTGACGTTCCCTGATAATTCGTTATGTAGAAAAACCTCGGGGGCAGTTCCTGTATAAATGTCAGTAATTGAACCGGATTTATATATGAAAGGGTTTGTTTTTGTATTATGAGAATGCTCAGTTTGCTGATACGAACAACCGGCATATATTATAATCAGCATGAGTAAGCCGATCAATGGGACATAAGTATTTTTCATGGCCAATTTACCCCCTTCGAAAATAGTTATTAATAGATTATATATCATAAAAAAAAGAAATATGTAACATTTTCATGAAATTTTAAAGAAATCCAGGTTATGCATTTTTATGTGTATGGTACAAGTACAGATTTCAGGATGGCATGCTTTATTTAGGGCCGCAAACTTTCGGGTTTATAAGGAACCGGGAAAAAACAGGCTTCTAAAGAGAATAAAACACATGTTGGCAGTAAAAATTAATCCGCACAGGCATATTTTACCCTGTTGCAGACACAAGTTGAATTGCGGTCGAAGGGTTGATATTTTTTAAAAATTCATGTATATTTGATTCATTCAATTAAAATTTTTACTTGTTCCATGATTGAAAAAACATGCAGCGACGGCGGTAAAATGTTAAAAAGATTCATAGCGTTATTTTTCCTTTTGAATATATTATCCGCCATACAATGCAAGGATAATCATGATTATTTCAATAAGTTAATTGCCTGCGGTTCAATATATGCAATATCCGGTTTTTTTGAGGTCTCATCCTATGTTTCGGGTAATGTTGCGTTGAGTTACGGCAATGACAAGCTGACTTACAGTGTCTGCGGTTTGACCAGCATATCTTCTTTTGTATTATCTGCTTCATGTTTCAGCATTCCTTCCATAATGATGATATATTTTTTATATGATTATATATTAACCAATCCTGATAAATATATGAGCACTTATTATTACAAGGTACGAAATGCCCTGATTGTATCACTATGCGCCAATTCATTCGTATGCAATACCGCGGTTGTGCTTACATCCATAAGCCTTTATAATTTGAAGCATAAATACGGTGATGCCCAAACGAACTTGCTGCTTGCTTCAAATTTTGCGTATGTCAGCGGGTACACATTTCTGGGCTCTTTGTTTTTATCCGCTGCAATTATTATCAAGCATTGTCTTTATAAGGCTTATTATAACGGAGACTTAAACAGGAGTACTGTAATGATGTTCCCTTATATACAGTCATCTGATTTTAAAAGTTTCGAACTTGGGTTATTCCTGAAAATTTGAAATTGCTGCTGCGGAATAATTTTATGCGGTTATATGAAAAGTAATTTTGTTGACGATAAGTTAAATAGGTGTTATTAATTCAACTTTATGAAAAAATATTTAATAATTTTGTGCCTTGCCTGCTGTCTTTACATGCTGCATGCGGCTGACAATACCGATGATTGGAAGGCGAAAACCAATAAATTCAGGCTCGAAAAACTTGCAAGGGACATTGTGAATGCAGATTATGATCAGTTAAAATCAATGGCTATGTCCCTTGGTCTGGAAGAACAATCGTCGGCCCAGGCTTACAGGGATGCCCTTGCAAAGTATTACAAAATTAATTTAATTACTCCCAACGTTGAAAAAAAAGGCAGCAATATCATACTTGAAAGGGCAGGGGAGTTGAAAACAATTAAATTTGCCGAGGACAACGAAGAGTCCCTTCACATACTCGGCAAGGTAAAGTTGATATTAAAAAGCAAGGACAGTTCGAATAAGGAAATATCGAGAACAATTGAGGCCGATGAAGTAAACATAAACACGAAGACAAAAGAAATTTCCGGCATTGGAAATGTCCATTTTAAGGATGACAAGCTGGAATTTGACGGGGATCAATTTTATTATAATTATGATCTGAACAGGGGGGCGCTGTTCAGGGGCAGAACCCAATTGATAAAAGGGGGCGATTCGGGTCTGGATGGAGCATATTTCAATGGAGACAAGGTTGTTCAAACCGGGCCGGATGATGTTACTTTATATAATGGTACCCTGACAACATGCCCCGAGGAAAATCCTCATTATTATATGAAGGTTTCAAGGCTGTGGCTCAGTGAAAAAGGCGAATGGGGAATATTAAACGGCGTGGTTTATATAGGCCCTGTGCCTTTTTTTTATTTTCCGATCTATTATCATCCGAAAAGCTTTTATATAAATCCGTCATTCGGATGGAAATCCAGAGAAGGCTGGTTTTTTAATTCCACGTATTATTTCCTGGGTGAAAAGGAAACGGAGGAAGCGTCTAAAGATCAAACATCTGCTGAAGCGGTTACTTCTGTTGATCAATTGATTACAAAAAGGCGAACTGATCCTACAAAACTGAAAACAATTATGTATTCCGATATATACAAATTCCTGGATAATTTTTACAGTAACAATGAATATTATAAAACACATCAAAGGCCCAGGATGCCCATGATGGATTCTGAAGCATTCAATTTGTCATGGAGCGCATTTATAGATATGTATACCAATCTCGGCTTTTACTGGGGAACATATTTTTATTTAAAGGCAAATTACACGGATTTTCCGTTTACTTTTAAAATTTTATCTGATTATGCATATTCCAGAATAATTTGGAGGGATCCCGCAACGAGTATTTATTATCCATATGACCCGGGCGATAAAACTAACCCTCAATATACGGGAAATACATATTTCAACCTTTACGAAAATCCACTTCTTTTCAGGACTTCCCAATGGATGAAATTTTCAGGGAATCTGTTTAAGAGCCAGGTAAATTTTTCCTACGATTTCCAGATTGATTATGCTACTGACCGGACTTTTTACCTGGATTTTTACAACAGGAAGCTTGATTTTTCGTACATGGATGCCCTTGCAGATTTGATTTCTTATAATATTATGACCAGATCCAGCGAGGTTACAAGTTTTCAGACCACCGGGGTCAATAATCTGAACCAGGATCTTGATAAAACAACAACGGATAAAAAAAAAAATTATGCTTCTTTCAGGTTCTCGTTAAAGGAAAACCAGTATCCGGATTTGTTCGGTTTGAAAATTATTAATGGGCTGGATTTCCGATTTGACAATGTTATTGAAATGATTGCTACGCAAATTAATGACATACAAAAAACGGATGTTGAAAATCCCAAGGAAATAAGGTATCTCCTGTATTCTTTTTATTTTCCTACAGATCCGAATACCGATGACAATCTGTTCCGCATAAAGGGGACCCTTCTTGATTATGATGCTTTTGCCGGTATGCCGGTCAAGGTAAGTACATATTTAAAAAACAAATCCGGCAGCAATGTCATTAGTGACTCCGATTTGATAAAAGACCTTTATGTCCGGATTGAGGATATAAAAAAGATTGATTCGACTACGGATACTACGACACTGGATTACAAGCTTATGCTCCCGTTTTATTCCAGGAAAATAACCCTTTCCGAGGTTAAGGGTGAAACGGAGAAAATTAAATATGACAAAGTGCTTTCCGACGATGTTTCAAGGATAGAAAAAATCCAGGATCAAAGCGGTGACAAGACTGAAAACGAAAAACCAGTGCTTGAGGATAATACAAATATAATCAGCGTTTTGTCATATGAAAATCTGGTTTATGATGCAATCAAACCCATTGATTTCAAGGTGGATTATAATTTAAGGGAAAAGCTGGCCAATAAATTTTATTTTGACACCGATACGACAAATACGAAAAGATATGATAAATATGACACCTTGCAATTATTGTTTGTAAACAATGGAGCGGCCGATATATTAAAGAATGTTCTGCAAAGATTCAATATTTTTGAAAAGGTTTTATTCTCTCTTGGAGAGTCGTCCGATAACCATTTTGATATAATGAGATTTTTCGGGAAACCGATTGTCGGGTTTAAGCCGTTGTTTACCGTTGAATACGATAAATTTGCCGACAATGTTGATGCATATATAGCTCACCAAAAAAGTCTGCCGGATGCCACCAATCTGATTGTGAGTAATAATACCGATGCCCTGATAATGGATGATTTTTCCAAAACCAATTTGACCATAAAATACCAGGATTCCTTAACAAACGACCTGTCCTTTGGCGTATATGCAATCCAGGGTACGATGATCAAAACCGATTTGATTCTTGATATTTTTAAATACAACCAGCTTTCCGAACGTGATTTTACAAAATTAAACGAATTAAATCTGGGAAATGACAGATACCAGAAGGTTGATCCGTTGTATTATTACAATATGGTCGGCTATGACAGAATTGAAAAACTGGAAACTACTTTTACATTAAATGTAAACCTGCTTGACGAAAAAAATCCACATCAACTCAGCGTGGGCGTCGCTCCGTTGATACACTGGGTCATTCCACAAACCAATCTGACGGATTTAAAGAATGAGTTGTGGAATGACAACAGCGATGATATTAATTATGATAATAATTCCACAATGCAGCCGGACGCATTGACCTATCTTTGCTACAGGAACCATTATACCGAAAATGGGCGGCTCCATGAAAATCTTTATGATAAAATTGATAATTTTTTCGATCCTGTAAATTTCTGGTATGGCCCGGAAAATTACAGGGATATGTTCG
>JBJKSS010000523.1:0-5031 GCA_046703745.1 Spirochaetota bacterium | reverse complement strand
CCTTTGAATACCTCAGGACCATAGCCCACCTGAGACCAAGGACCAATACATTCGGGGCAGTGGCGCGCCTCAGAAGTTCGATGAGTTATGCCATCCACAAATTTTTCCAGGAAAGGGATTTTACCTGTATACATACGCCCGTAATAACGGCAAGTGACTGTGAAGGTGCGGGAGAGATGTTCCAGGTGACTACGCTGCCCCTCGATAAAATAGCATCCGCCGGAGAAAAAATCGATTACTCCGATGACTTTTTCGGTAAAAAAGCGTCACTTACAGTAAGCGGCCAGCTTGAGGGCGAGACGTATGCCTGTGCGTTGGGAAAAATCTATACCTTCGGCCCGACTTTCAGGGCCGAGCACTCCAATACAACGAGGCACCTTTCGGAATTCTGGATGGTTGAGCCTGAGGTCGCATTTAACGACATTACGAAAAACATGGATCTTGCAGAAGAATTCCTCAAATATATTTTTTCATACATCCTTGAAAAGTGTGCGGATGACATGAAATTTTTCAATGACAGGATCGACAATACTGTAATAAAAAATCTCGAAGGCATTATCAATGAAAAATTCCTTAGGCTCACCTATACGGAGGCCGTAAATGTCCTGGAAAAATCCGGGGAGACATTCGAATTCCCGGTAAAATGGGGCATCGATCTGCAATCCGAGCATGAAAAATATCTCACCGAAAAGGCCTTCAAAAAGCCCGTTATACTTACGGATTATCCAAAAGACATCAAGGCATTCTACATGAAAATGAATGATGACGATAAAACGGTAAGGGCCATGGACGTTCTTGTGCCAAGGCTTGGAGAAATAATCGGAGGCAGCGAAAGGGAGTCTGACGAAAACAAACTTCTCAAAAGGCTGGATGAATTAAAACTCAACAGGGAAGATTACTGGTGGTACCTTGAGCTCAGAAGATTCGGCACCGTCCCCCATGCAGGATTCGGCCTCGGATTTGAAAGACTCATCCAGTTTATCACCGGCATGCAGAACATCAGGGATGTGATACCGTTCCCGAGAAGTTTCAAAAATATAGACTTTTAACTATTTTTGCGGGAATATTTCAAATGAAAATAAAATCATACATTTTTATTTCCATAATTTTGATCTTTTGCGGCAATTTTGCATTCAGTCAGAATGTTCCCCTGTTTATTCAATCCCGCGACGGAATAATAAAAAGGCTGGCAAAGGATATAAAAACCTGCATGCCGGACAATGTTGAAATCCTCATCTACAAGATACATTTGATGAACGGCGATGAAAAAATGCAGAATGAATTGAATGCAGAATTCAAGGCAAAACTCATGTCCCTTTGCAGGAAATACAAATTCACACTCACATTTGAGAATGATATTGTCAATAAATATAAAAATAACAGGGACTATGATCTTTCATTCCTGGCAGATCAGGATGAGAATGAACTCATAGCTTTCGGAAAACTGCTGGACCTGGATGCAATAATGATATCCACTGTAACCATAATTGACGGCAAAACAAAAAAGGTCTGGGACGGCAAGACTTTGAAATTCGTCGATAAAAAACCGGCATTGTTTCAGGGCATATTTTTCAATACGGATACAAAACTTCCGATTTTCAGGTTCATGTATTATTTTTATTTCTAGTCCCGCACTGGGCGCGGATCGTTTCGGAGTACTCGCGACGGACTAGCCGATCATTTCACTGAAGAGCTCGATTGAAACCGCTGTTCCCGTGTTTTCATCAATTTCTGCAATTATTCCCTGCAGTACAACATTGTTCCTTTCAACCTTTGAATAGCTGAATATCCCGTGTTTTATTTTCTGTATTTCGATGTCTTTCTCAAGACCGCCGATGCTGTAATATCCGCCGCAAAATCCGTTGCAGGTGATAACTGCCGTTTTATTTTTTAATATCCTGTTGTCTGCGGTCAACACCCTCATGTGCGTGCCTGCGGCCAGGCTCACCCTTCCGGCAAGGTGCCACTGCAGTGCCTGTATTTCACTGGTTGTCGCACCATGAAAATCAACGATGATTATTTTTACTTCTTCTTCAATTTTTTCAACAGCCTTTATTGTGGAATAAAACGGATCCATGGGGAATATTTTTGTAAAATTCGCCCTGCCAAGGATGTTAACTATGCCGATTTTAATGCCATTGCCCAGGGTAAAAATATAATATCCCTTGCCGCCGTGGGCATTCGGCAAATTGTACGGTCTCAATAAAAAAGGTGCCCTGAGCAGTTCCTTCACATCCTTCTTGTTGAAAACACATTCGCCCGTCGTAATTGCATCAATGCCCTTCTGATTCAGCTCGTAGGCGGTATTCTTCAGCAAGCCATAGCCGTCTGATGCCCCGTCACAATTGGCCATGGTAAAATCAATCCTGTTTTTATTAATTATTTCGAAGAGTTTCTTTCCCATCGCCTTAACAGTAGGAATACCGACTACCTCACCAAGAAAAAGAATCCTTACAGACAAAACCTTCAAACCTCCGGCAATCTTTGGTCAACTAAACGATATTGAATAATTACAATTGTATTATGAATAATATCCACAAACAAGAGTAGTAACAATTTAATAACATAGGCCATTTAGTGATCGGGAAATCAAAAATGTATTAATAAACAATTTTCAGGATAAGGGCAAGATATATATGTTTATTTTTTCATCTTTTGATCCTGCCGAATTTGCCGCTTGCAAGCAATGATTCTATGCTGTTCAATGTTGCATAACTGATGTCGCCCCTGTAAGAATGTTTTAAAACAGATGAAGCAACTGCATAATCCAGTGCAAGCTGTTGATTTTGATGCATGGCCAATCCCGTGAAAAAGCCCGAGCAGAATGCATCACCGGCTCCTATCACATCATTTACAGGATTGACAAGATAGGGCCTGAACCTGTTGTTTATATCAGGAGAAAAATAAAACTGGTTTGTCTGCCTGATATACATCACCCCTCCGATATAACTGCCTCCGGCATTTTTTAATTTTCGCACGGTCAGTGCAATGATTTTTATATGCGGGAACCTTTTGGAGCAGGCAAGAAGGAGATTCTGGTAATTAATCAGTATGTCCTCAAAATTTTTTATAATTTTTTTTGGGGCATTGAGCCTGTAAAAATTCTCAAGATCGGTGTCGTTTCCAAACAGATAATCGCAGTATACGGCGATATCAGACATTGCCCTTTCACTGTCCACTGCCTCATCGTCTATCCTGTAATCCCAGAGTTTCGGCCTGTAATTCAGGTCACAACTGACCTCCAGTTTCATTTCCTTTGCGAGCCTTACCGCTCTGAGTGTCGTAAAAAGCAGCTCCTTTGACAATGCCGGAGTTATGCCGGTTATGTGAAATAACGATGTTTTTGAGAAAACCCTGCTGAATGGATATGACTCAAAATTATAATAATTGAAACTCGAGTTTTTCCGGTCATAACTTGCCAGAGAGCCCCTGTTTGATATCCCTTCTTCAACAAAATAAAGCCCCATCCTGCCCTTTTTTGAAAGCCTCACGTATTTTTTATCGATATTGAATTTGTCCAGCATTCTCAGGGCGGCTTTCCCCAGCGGGTTATCGGGCAGTGCTGAAACCATGTACGATCTTCCGCCGAGATTGGAAAAATTTACAAGAAAATTCAACTCCGCCCCGCCGAAACTGAATTCCAGATACTGCGGAATCGATGCAAAAACGGATTTATTGAGCGGCGTCAGTCTGACCAATATTTCTCCGAATGAAGAAATGCTTTTCATCAATCCATGTCCTTATAATAATAATTTTACTATTTTTTATTTAAACTGATGAATTTTAAAACAGGATAACTTGATATTATTATTTTATTACTTTTTGATAAAAATGGGCAAAATAATGTGCTTTTTTAACATTTTAAAAATATTTATTTTAAGCCGAATACCTTCCTGAATTAAGGAAAATACAGATACTTTTTCAACCGGGAAATATACCCTTCCTGGGTTTATATTTAACAACGTCCCTGACATTATCAAGCTTTCTTGCCGTTTTCCTGGACTTGATCTTTTTGTTTTTAAGCATTTTCCCGGTTTCTTTTTTTTCCTGCCTGATTTTTTTTCTTTCGTTGAGGACCTCGATTTTTTCCTCTTTTGTCGTATAATTTATATCCTTGATTGTTTCGGTTTTATCGCTTTTCAATATGTAAACGGAACTCGAATTACGGATATTTTCAACACCGTTATTAAGTAAATTTTTAACCTTTAATAATTCTGCAACGGCCCTGATGCTTTCTTCAAAAGCGTTCAAAATCGAATCATTGCTGACGTTGATCCTGTCGCAAAAATCTTTTTCCTTCTTCGTCTCGATTTTCAGGTTTTCAAGAAGTTCATTCATGATCTTGATCCCCGAATTGACATTGTTCAGTACATTTATTATTTCTTTGGTCCTGCTTACGCCGGCAAGGATCCTTTTTTCATTGGCCTTGATAAGCTCTGCAATCTCACTTGTTGCGTTGTGCGACAGTCTTGCAAGCTTTTTGATTTCATCGGCGACAACGCCAAAGCCCTTGCCTGCCTCCCCGGCCCTGCTTGCCTCTATGGCGGAATTAACCGCTATGAGCCTTGTTTTCTCGGAAATTACATTGATTAATTCGGTAATAAAATTAACCTGCTCGCTCGCCTCGGATATCCTGTTTATCTCATCGGCAATTTCCCTTATCATGTCTGTGGATTTGTTTGAATTATTGTATGCTTCCTCGATTATCTCTTTTGACTCTTTCAATTTACCGGATACATCAAGTATAGATTTGTTCAATCCGCTGTAATCTTCGATGGATTCGTTGAAAACCGCCTTCTGGATATTCAATTTTTCGTCCGTGTTTTCAATGATTGTATTAATGCTGTTCTGGTAGCCTTTTATGCTGTTTGATGACTTCTGGATATTGGCAATGATGTCGGTATTGGCCCTCAGCATGATGTTGAAATTTTTGTATAAATCACCTATCTCGTCTTTCGAAGCTGTGACGAGGTTCATGTCCAGTAATCCCTGGCTCAAACTTTCACCCGCTTAGTTGAGCATTTTCAGGGG
>JBJKSS010000522.1:0-2831 GCA_046703745.1 Spirochaetota bacterium | reverse complement strand
CCGATGCCGATATTGATGATCGGCATGAAAGGTATGGCCCCGCCTCCGGCATTGACAATATTTATCAACCCGATCTGAACACCTGCAAGCGACCTTGCGTAATTCACAAGCCCGATTTGTACTCCATGGGCATCCGACCTTCTTTTGAACGTAATGTCTTCGATCTCGTTGAAAAACTCGTAGCCGAGGTAACCCACGCCGCCCAGTGGTAACGGAAAATCGTATAACGGCTTATCTTCCGGCTCCCTGCTCTCGTATCAGCCGATTCGAGCAGACTTTCAACCCCATCTGCGATAGAATTTTTACAGGCGTCAACCTGTCGCCGCTATCCTTCTCGTCATTACTATTGACTGGTTCGTCTATTTATTTGAAAGATTGAACATATTCATAAACATCTGTTTTGAACATTAAATTAGCGTATTGACGGTTTTTTTAAAATAGAATTTTTCACAAATTTGTACTTTTGAGGGTTACGCCCGAACGCTCAATTGGGGGGAAATACAAACAAATATGAACAAATATTTTTACTGATATTCTCAATTGAGTGCTCGGCCGTAAAATGAAGATTAAAATAAAAAAACAACTTGACTTCAAAAAGGACTTATTTTATATATCAACAA
Source organism: Spirochaetota bacterium (assembly GCA_046703745.1). Classification (GTDB taxonomy): domain Bacteria; phylum Spirochaetota; class GWE2-31-10; order GWE2-31-10; family JAFGQB01; genus CAZHHK01. The sequence goes on along the minus strand of JBJKSS010000522.1, from coordinate 2,211 downwards.
TAAATAATCCAGAAAACTATCTTTGCAGGTAAAATCATGAGGATCATTCTTGCATTAATTTTAATGTCTGCAATTTGCATTAATCCGTTTGCAGGTGACCAAACCAGTGATAAAAACATTAGCTCTGAGAAATCAACCAAGGCGATTGAGTTTTCAATCGGCGGAGGGTTGATACACTCTTATGTTCAGGGATTTGGATTTGACACTGAAGCGTGGGTCGGGCCACCTTCCCAGTCCATCAACTTGAACATTCCTGCTTCATTTATCTATTACCCAAGTCAAAATTTCGGGATCGGGATCATATATCAGGTTGGTTGTGAAATGCTTTTTTTGTATGGCTTCTCACTAAAAATGATAACAATAAACAACAAATTGAATGTAGTTAATAAATTCGGCAATAAGGATAAAAAAAGCTGGTTTCTGCTGGAATACGGAATAAACCTGAATTATTCTTTTGATTTTATGGGCAGATATTTTCTTTATAACGCCGTTGGATACCCATTCGATGTAGTGGATTATCTTTCGTTTGGCCCAGATATATTTTTCGGGTATGAAAAAATATTCAAAACTAATTATGAAATGACCATCGGTTTTTCTTTCAACGGACCAGATTATCAATTTTTTAACAGTAATTATAATAATGATTATTCTGGCATGCTTTTCTAACTCGGCTTTGAAATGAGATGGAGATTTGTCTGGTTTCATGAATTAAATAAATAAAACCAGATGTAGTAATTTGCATTGCTGCAGAATAAATGTTATAATTCTATTTTTGGATAACGATGAAACCTTGAAGCTCCCTGATTTCAAAAAAATCCTGGATGGGTCGAAATTGACGCTTACATTGGAGTATTGATATGGACTGGAAAGATTTTATTCGTTGAAAAACAGCGGTATCGATATAGTGTCAATCCAAAATTCATCGATCTGGATCAAGGCCTAAACTTGACCGGGAATTTATAAAAAATTGACACTTTTACCCTTTTATCATATAATATTTTATATCCCAATGAATTATTATAAATAATATGTGGAGGATAAAATGGGTAAAATAGAAGATTTAGCTGCAAAACTTGAAAAAGAAAAAAAAGACTCAGAACTGCGAAATATTGATAATGATGCAATAAAAGAACAATGGCAGGAAGATTTAAATTTATTTTTTTCAAATATGAAAGCCTGGTTAAAACCATTAATTGATAAAAATTTGATAAAACTAGTCGAAGAAAAAAAAACTATTGACAATGAATCATTTGGTCCTTATATGGCTACTTTTTTCAGCATATTTTCATTAAGGCAAACAGTTCTTATTCAACCCATTGGAAGATTTATTCTTGGAGCAAAAGGCAGGGTTGATATTAAATCTTCAAAAAAAACAGTAATGGTTGTCCTGCATGATGATGGTTGGAAAATTGTTCAAAAAAAGGAACGTGGCTTTGATTATATTAATCTCAATGAAGATAGTTTTGCAGAATTATTTGAAGAATTATTAACATTATGAATAACAAACAAAAATTACCAAGCCAAATTTATGATGATTGGCAAATTACAATTGAATCAATCAATAATATGCTATATAATTTAAAAAACTCCAAGTTTAGCATTATACCTGCATGGGCAGAAAATCTTTCTCTTGATGAATTGGAAATAAAAATTAATGATTTAATATCTGAAAATAATCTTCTGTATACACTGAATCTGATTGCTTCAATTGAAGGGCTGTTTAATCACCAATTGAAGTATTTTGAAAAAAACAAATCAAAATCACCGCAATTGAAATTTCTAAGAAACAAATTTAAATCAAAAATTAAAAAAAATGAATATATAAAATTTGAAACAATTCTTGATGAATGGAAAAAAGCAGAGCCGAGTATTAAAATATATTTAAGCAAACTGAAAACTTTTTTATATTATAGACACTGGCTGGCACACGGAAGGCATTGGACAATTCAATATCGGAACATTCCTGATCCAAATGATATATTTTTATTATTTGAAGAATTAAACAAAAAAATACTTTTTGATTTGAATATATGACTTCTTGTTTTTTTGCTTGCCTATAATTTTAAAATCATTATTTTCCATCCCCGATGCCGATATTGATGATCGGCATGAAAGGTATGGCCCCGCCTCCGGCATTGACAATATTTATCAACCCGATCTGAACACCTGCAAGCGACCTTGCGTAATTCACAAGCCCGATTTGTACTCCAT
>JBJKSS010000521.1:0-12137 GCA_046703745.1 Spirochaetota bacterium | reverse complement strand
CACCTGTTATTCCTTCAAAACCGTGGCTTTTAAAAACCGGCAGTCCTATAAAAACATCTCAGTATTGATCCGGACTATCCGAGCCGGCAGCCTGCTTTTTTGTCCTTAAAAATTTTGGAAAATAGATTTTCGTTTTGCCGAGTACCGGCTCATCGATTACCGTACAATACCTTCCGTCAAGCCCTATTGCATCACAATTAACAAGTTCTGCCCTGGAACTTCCGTCAAGAATGCCGTCGCCGTCCGAGTCATAATAAACACTGGCACCCTTGTCGGACGGCCTTTCAAGGCGTGCATTATAAAAACTGGTACTTTGAGATTTCAACGACGGGTTTTTGTCGATATAAAAAAGGCCGTCTATGACTTTAAGATCAGCAGGTTTGTCAAACCCGATTATGTCCCTTATTTTTTCGGCCACATACCTTACGATCCGCGGATCGGTAATGATTCCCCTGCCTTTCTCGCCTTTTGATCCTCTCTGGGGACCGACGAGATTCACCTTGATTACGACTTTATAGCCCGGCTTTATGATAGATGACAAGCCTTTTTTACCCAGAGCCTGTACAATGACCTTATCAACCATACTTTTTACTTCTGCATCAGTCGGTTCCTTTTCAGATGAAACGAAACCTATATTAATAAGCTTATCAGGATTGCCTGTTGGCTTAATCCCGGCTCCGGTTACAACAGCATTTAATAACGCAGTGTTGACGGAATTAGTTCTGCTGTTTATTGGTGTCGTGATTGCATCGTTTTTCATGCAGAATGCAAAAAAAAGCACCAATATGAAAAAAGCTGGAGTGTTAATTATAGACGTGTATGATTTAAGTGCGGCAAATAAAGATGCGATAACTCCTGCAGTCCAGATTATGAACCCGGATGCTATCGGGAAAGCGGCACGCTGACACGGGTAAGCGGCCCTGGAAGGTTTTGGTATGACGCGGATCAGAAACCATATTAATGCTATGGCGCCGGTTAAAGGCACAAACAGACGTCGAAATTTTTCTGATTTCACAAGATTTGAAATATCGTTGAATACATTGCTGCAAATCCCCTGCTCTCTCATTACATTCTCCTCGAAAAAATTTTGTCAAACAATGGTGTTAAACCCTGTTGTTTATTTGGGCGAATCATCACCACATGGAAATTCATAGTCCGAATTTTCATCAAGAGATATTTTTTTTGTAGTTTTATCCGCAATGGAATAAAGATAGAGCTGTTTTCTTCCGGATCTGTCAGAATGATAAATGATGTAATTTCCGTCTTTTGTCCAGCGGGGATAAATGGTTATAACTCCCGGCCTTGATTCTGCGGATATGGGTTTGGGGTTTGAAATCGTAAGTTTCTTCAGATCAAAGTCTGCAACGACAATTGTCTTGTCAGTATATACAAAACTCTTCCAGCCTTTCTTGTATTCATAGGCTATGCCGGTTTCAGTCTGGTTGAAAGTCGCCCTGTCCATGAATCCTTCAAGATTGAATTTGAATTTGACAAGATCATATCTGGCAAAGCCTCTTTTCTTCGGCGTCAGAAGGAAATAAACTCCGCTGGATGTATCCCTGGAGCTAGAGACCAGTATCCTTCCGTCTTTCAGGCAGCTGTATGCATATTCACTGTTTCTCGGATCGCTGATCAATACTTCTTCGCCCGGTTTGGAATCAATGCCCGACATATACACGTAACATTTGTCTGCGGCACCGTCATACCTGGAAAATATTATTTTATCTTTCCCGTCCCTTGACCATGTGGGATTATAATCGGTAAATTTGCCGCTCGTAATCTGTTTGAATCCCGTACCATCAGTATTAATTATACAAATAGCCGTTTTCCAGAATTGAACCGGCCTCGTGGTGTCCAGCGCCCTGAAAAAAACTATTTTATCTCCAGTCGTCGTAATGGATGGCTTCATATCGCTGTGGCCGGTGGTCAGGGGAGCTGCTTTTTCTTTACCAATAAAGTCATAATGAATCTCCCCGTTTTTGGAATATGCGATTTTCATTTTGTTGTTTTCTTCAGAATAAACTGTAAAACAGATTATAATGAAAAATATTGCCATAATTCTTTTCATCATTTAATGCTCCGCAAAAATTGGAAACAATGGGTTGTACTCCGTTGTTTCCAAAATTTTTTTTCGTTTTTCTGTAATAGGTACTTATAAAATAATAAAAATTATACGGGAAAATCAATGGTATTTTATTCCCAATAAGCTAAAATTTTTCAGAAGATACATTGGTGCAGGTCATTTTATCATTTAAATGCGGTAAAATATAGATGGCCTCTGACCGGATACTTCATTCCCGGGAGATTCCCAATGTTGAGAGCACGGGAACAGCATAAGCAGTTACAAGCTTTTTTGGATCATTCAGGGATTTTATGGCATCCATCGCTTCATTTAACCGGGAACGCTCGACAATAATCACTAAGGCCCTGGAGGCACCGCTCACCTCGACTTTACCGTTTTTACGATAATATTGTTCATTAATTTCGGTAGTAAGATACGCTTTCACTGCCAGGTTTCTCTCCATCATTTCATCGGCAATATGCAAGGAGTCTTTCCCATAGACATGAATGCAGACGTATTCTTCCATAATAATATGCTCCTTCGAATTTATAAGATAGAAATAGAGATTAAGGATAATGCATTTTAAAATCTTGCGATGTATTTTATTATTTATCAGCGGTTAAGTAAAGTTTAAATTACAAAAGAACGGCAAATCAGGAGAATTGGAAAAACGATTGCCCGTTTTATTCATTCCCATGAAATTCCAGTAGCCGCCAGCACAGGAACAGCGTAAGCGGTTATCTGTTTTTTTGAATCATTTAAGGATTGCAGGGCATTCATTGCTTCGTCAAGTCGTGAGCGCTCGACCAAAATCTCCGCCGACCAGTTTGGCGTGTCTAACTTTAGCTTATTGTTTTTTCGATAATATGGCGATATCTCGTTGATAAGGTATGCTTTCGCCGCCAGATTTTTTTCCATCATTCCTTCGGCAATACTCATAACGCCTGAGCCGTAGACATGAATACAGGCATATTTAGGCATATTTTTCAATTAAAATTACCTCCTCTTCTTTATTTTATCAGCATTTCATCATTCAAAAGATTCAAAAGATCGACCCTGCTCTGGGCACCGGTTTTCTGGTAAATATTATAAATATGGTTCCTTGCCGTAATCTCTGATATGGAAAGTTTTCCGGCTATTTCCTTGTTTAAAAGCCCGGCAGCAACCATATTTATTATATCCTTTTCCCTTCTTGTAATATTGAATCTTTTTATAAAATTCTCCGGGATAGTTTTGCCGGAAGAAAATTTCGGCATTATGAATATGTATTTGAAAAAAAGTACGATGGATATAAAATTCGAGATGAAATAATCGAGATTCGCACTGTTCAAGGGCCTGAGAGTATTGTTGAAATTGAAATTCCAGAGGTATTCAGAAATCCAAACAGGTAAGAAAATCAGGTCGAGGATCAGGAATATTCTCAAAATGAGACGCTTTTCAATACTGCCGGTATTCCTGTAATTTTTTAATATGAAAAAAATATAAAAAAAAACAGATGCATAAGTGCCCATCGTCAATATCTTGAAATCAAAAATGATGAAACCCATCCTGATTATGGAATTTGATGTAATCAAAAACGGGAACAATCCGAGTGCCGTAGTCAAAATTACCACGAGTGAATAAAATGTTTTTTTGACAGTTGAAATTGCGGTGTCCGAAATGGAATGAAGGAGCAGGATGAAGAAATATATCTGTACTCCGGTCATCAAAAAATAAAAAATATAGACCGGGGCATGATTATACATGTCATACTGGTATAAAAAATTAATCTTTAAAAACTCTAGGTTGTTGAAAAGCAGGGTTATAGTGTAAGACAGAATCCAGCCCAGATATAAAAGTATGATCCTGGCCCTGAATTTCAAGAACAGGATGACGGCAAGACATATACTTATCCATCCGGTCGAATAACTGAAAAAATAGTAAAAAAGAATTATGTTTTTCATGACTATCGAGTGCATGTTATTATTTATCCGCATGAAAGTAAAGCCGCAATTTGAAAAATTCATACCAAAGTACAATCGAATTTATACCGAAGTACAATTGTTTTTTTTGGTGTTCAAGGCTAATATATCAAGCAGCAATACTACTGGATTATAAATATCCTGTACTTTAAGGCTCTGGCATTATTTACGGAATCAAGAAAAGCCGACGGTATAAGGGTTTGCAGGAAAATCGTTGCAGATTGCCAGGATACCGGCTATGCCAATCTTGCCGAAAAAAAGATAAGGGGAAATTAAAAAAATAATATTATGCCAATAGTCTTATATTGTTTATAATTGATTGCCTTTGCAGGCCTCTTTCAAGAGAGGCGAATAATTAATTGCTGGCAACTTTAGAACCGGCAACTAACAACTAATACAAGGGGGCGGTATATGTCAAAACTTATCAAGGTTTCTGCTATATTTGCAATTGCAGGATCGGTCTGTATGATTTTATTCTGGGCGGTTAATTTTTTTTTCAAATTCAGCGGCAGCGAATTGCAATTAAATTCGGTTTCCTTCTGGATACTGATTTTTGACGAAGGAATAACGAGCGCGCTTCTGTTTGCCGGGGGGCTTGGCCTCTTAATGCAGAAAAAATGGGCGAAACAGGTTTTCTATACGTCGATGGGTATGATGCTCTATGCGGTGATTTTTGCAAGCGGTGTGTTTGCAAAAATTGGCAATTATTTAATCTGCGAATTGTTCATAATAGTTGCGGTTGCAACTGCCATAATATTAATAATTCATCTTTTTGCGAAAAAAGAATGAACCAATACTAAAATATTAATTTATCAGGAAAATTTAATGAAAGAGAACCTATTAAGTGTTAATGAAGGATTCAAGCCGTTCATGAAAAAAGAAAATTTGGTACTGCTGTCAATAGCTTTACTGTTTTTTTTGCTTGAATTCATTCCCAACGGGATAATGGGCGGGTACGGTTATTTCATAGACGAGTTTTACTATATCGCATGTGCGAAGCATCTGGCTTTGGGTTATGTGGATCACCCGCCGTTGTCAATATTCATACTGTTTATCGTAAAATCACTGTTCGGCACATCGACAATTGCGTTGAGGTTCCTTCCCGCACTGTTTGTATCACTGGCGGTTTACATAACAGGGCTGATTGCAAGGAAACTCGGGGGTGGCCTGTTTGCCCAGGTTACTGCTTCGTTTATGTTTGTCATGACCGGTGTCGTATTGGTAAACGGCGGGTTTTATTCGATGAATGCAATTGAAATTGCCATATGGGTTTCAACGGTCTACCTGGTACTGACAATTGTCAGGGATGACAAACCCGTGTTGTGGCTGCCGGCCGGCATTCTCATAGGGTTGGGACTTGAAAACAAGCATACGATTATTGTGCTTGCAATTGCAATACTGGCAGGGCTCCTCCTGACAAAAAACAGGAAATATTTTCTGGACAAGTGGCTCTGGCTCGGTATGTCAAGTGCGGTGATAATTTTCATTCCAAACATTATCTGGCAGATCAGCCACAACTGGGCTTCGATCGATTTTTACAGGAATGCAGGTGCAAACAAGTATGCAAATGTCCCGCTGCCGGGTGCATTCCTTAATCTCATCATGACATTCAATCCCGTGTTTTTCCCGTTCTGGGCTGCAGGGCTTTACTACATCCTGATCGACCGTGAAGGAAGAAAAGACAACCTCATGTTCGGGTTGATTTTCCTCATTATCATGGTTGTTACTTTATTCGCAGCCTCGAGCCGCCCGGACAGGATGGCCGGCATTTTCCCAGTGGCCTTTGCCGGGTTTGCGGTATTCCTGGAAAGAATCATAAATAAATTTTCCTTTAACTGGATTAAACCGGCATTTTTTTCATTTGTCCTTGCTGGAGGCATTTTTATCTTTATCCCGATATGCGTTCCGGTGCTGCCGGCCCAGACGCTTTCAAAATACGGCACGATCCTGGGAATGATTCCCAAACAGGAAAAAAATCATGACAGCGCCCTGCCGCAATGGTTTTCCGACAGGTTCGGATGGAACGATCTTGTAAGCGGAGTCGCCGATGCATATTACAGCCTGCCGGAAGACACAAGAAAGGATCTCCCGATTTTAACGGGCAGCTATGCCTATTCCGGGTCGATCGATCTTTTGGGAAAAATGTACGGGCTGCCGGACACAATCAGCGATCATAACAGTTATTATTTCTGGGGATACGGGAAAACATCCTGTGAAAAAATAATGGTTGTCGGGGACATCTGGCCGTACAAGATAGCAGATTATTACAGGAAAGTTGACAAAATAGCGGATATTCATTGCAGCGAATACTCCATGGGCTGGAGGATAAACGTGCCGGTATTCATCGCAAGCGATCCGGTGGAAAGCATTGCGGCTATATGGCCAAAAATTAAATTCTTCTTTTAATTATTAAAATTTCCGGCATATGTTAAAGACACAGCTTCCCGGCATGAGACAATTGTTTCCTGCCGGGAAGCAATTGCTTTGAAGGACAAAGCATGTGTTTTATGCCAGGAAGCAATTACTTCACAGGATAAAGCAATTGCTTTTTTCCAGGAAGTAATTACTTTTCCTCAAGAAGCAATTGGTTTGTCCTGTAAAACAATTGCTTCGCAGGACAAAGCATATGATTTTTCCCGAAAAGCAATTAATTTTGCCGGCAAAGATTATGCTTTGTATAAGATCCCGGTTATCGAACGCACTAATTTTTATAACTGATATCAATATTTAATACTTTAACTTTCGGCATATTTTTAATAAATTTATCCCGGAATGAAATGTTCCAGGATGATGCCCATTTCAATAACCTCAATATAATAGAAGATTACATATTGAAATATTATAATTAAAATTGTTTTTATCCCGATCCTGATTATGCCATCGGGATCGGGATATTTCTAAGTATATACAGACTATTATCTGGTGAATCTTGCCCGGATGCCAGTCATTCAAATTAGTTCAAGAAATCATTAAATAAAGTCTTTGAGAATACTTCATTCAACAATAATTTTTCGGCTAACAAAAAAATCAAACTGTTTGGAATTTGCCTGAATTGGTGTAAAATCAAATCGAATACCAGCAATTGTTTCCTGTCCATCTAAAAAACTAGAGGTGTTTAAATGAAATTTTACCAGGCTTTAACATGGAAATTCCTTCAATCGACTTACGGAGCTTTTGCAAAAAAGTATTTCAACATAGAATGCATCAAGCTTCAGGAAGAACCGGATACTCCTTTTATCCTTCTTGCGAACCACTCTTATCATACGGATCCGTTTTTTATCGGTGCGTTCCTTAAAAAACCGCTGCACTATATCGGAAGCGATGAAATTGCATCGCTGCCCCAGCAGCTTTTGGGAAAACTGGTCGGGCTGATTTATATCAAAAAAGGGCTCTTTGATTCAATGGCGGTGAGAAAGCTCGTAAAATCCGTGAAGTCCGGCGACAGCATAGGATTCTTCCCCGAAGGCGACGGCTCATGGGACGGGGAAACAGACAAAATTTCAGAAAATCTGATAAAGCTTGTCAGGCTTCTGAATGTCCCTGTTGTTACGGTGAATGCAGCAGGCGCTTACCTGACAAAATCAAGATGGGCCTCAAATGTCAGGCGGGGCAGGATAACCTTGAGGTTCAGGGTAATAGATCTGAATAAAATAAAGCGCCTGGATGATCATGCCCTTTGTTCCATGATAAGGGATCATCTTTATAACAATGATATAAAAAACAGTGAAGTTCAAAAAACCGTTTTCCGGGGAAACAATCTTGCAGAAGGAATACAGTATCTGGTCTGGAAATGTCCTGTCTGCGGGGCTGAAGATACAATTGATGGGAATAAAAACAGAATGAATTGCGTTAAGTGCAATTCTGACTGGTCCCTGGACGGCAATTTGAGGGTTTTCCCTGCGATAAAAGGCATACATGATCTGAAAGACTGGAGCGATTGGCAAAAACAATCGATTATTGATGCAGTCAATGTCCCGCAGGGTGGTGTACTTGCGAAAACATCGGGCGTTACTTTAAAAATGTTCAACAGGTACGGAGGATTTTTAAACAGGAAAAAAATGATTTTCGATGAGTATTCCACAGGCGAAATCATACTTGAAAAGGAAAACCTGAGTTTTGTCCCGTTTGATAACGTCAAAAACAAAATGGTTTTCAATATTCGTGCAATAAAATCGTATGTCGACTGCAACAACAAATTCTTCAGATTCGGCCATGAAAAGGAGATTTACCAGTTGTTATTCAACGGGAAAAACTCGAGTAAATACATTCGTTTTCTCAAAGAGCTGCAGGACTTGGTTTAACCGGCCTGCTTTTGACTAATTTTTATTTTCTTTTCATGATATTTGTTATAAAATACCTGTGATGAAACAACTAAATATCCTTTATTTCATAACTACGCTTTTCATCGGGGTTTTTTCAATTTCGATCATCTCGGTTGTTGCGGCAAGATCGAAAAGCAGAAGATTGAATTCCTTTCTCTTCTTTTTTACGGCTTTCACCCTTTTGATCCTGGAGAATACACTTTTTATCTACATGGACACCAACCTCCATTTTGTGCCTTTCAGATTCTTCGTCTTTTTATATTATTTCAGCCTGTTTTCAATTTCTCTTTTGATGTTTTCAATCGCCTATTCCTCGCATGTCGTATTCGATTCAAATTTTCCCCGGATAAAGAACATTCTTGCCGGCGTCATTTCATTCGTCGCTTTCCTCATACCTGTTTTTTTTACCAGAATTAATGAAATGGACAGAACGATCATTGATTATTCCTTTATAAAACCTCCGGGAATAACCGTGCAGATACTTTTTCTTTTCCTGTCGATTATCTATTTACTGATTAACGGAGCAATAAATATGATCAGGAAGAAGGATGTGAGAGATCACAAGAAAATGAGATACATGCTTGTAATAACCGCGATCTTCGCACCCACGGCAATAATAGACAACATATACCCGAGGATTTTGGAATTCCCGATCTACCCCATATCGTACTGCATATTCGGGATTTTGAGCGTCTATTTCATTCTGAAGGATTATTTCAAAGCAGAACATTTTGAGAATCACAAGGTGCCGAAGGATGATTTTTACAAAACCCATGACATATCCGAGCGTGAAAGGGAAGTTTTGCTCCTTATTCTCGAAGGATACAGCAACAAGAAGATTTGCGACAAACTTTTTATTTCCCTGAGTACCGTTAAAACGCATGTGGCGAATATTTTCCAGAAGACAAACGTGAAAAGCAGGTTCGAGCTTATAACCCTCCTCAAGAGAAGAACAAGCAACTAAATCATTCCAAAGGCTGAATAAAATCATACCGAAGTACGATTGATTAATCCGGCAATTTTCAGTATCTTTGCATCAAACAAGGAGCGAAAAATGAGTCTGATTGACATCATATTACTGACAATTGTATCGGCCTGGTTTTTGGCGGAAATATTTTTGCGGATATTCAGCAAAAAAAATATAAAGGCAAATCTCGATGATCCGCGGTTTAAATATTTCATGATTTTCAGCCGCCTGACAATTGTCGTCGGTATTTTTTTCGGCTGGTTCGCAAAAGCGAATAATATTTACATTTTTTTCAGTTCGTATTATCTGATGTCGTATATCGGCACAGGGTTAATTCTCATCGGGATTCTTGTAAGATGGTCGGCAATACTCACGTTGAGAAACTACTTTACACTGGTATTGACGATACAGAACAATCACCATCTCGTGAGAAAAGGTCTTTACAGACTTGTCAGGCACCCCGCATATCTTGGAATAATTTTGATACTAACCGGCACCGGGATTTATTTGGCAAACTGGTTAAGCGGCATTATAATCATAATTCCTTATCTGATTGCAATATCGATTCGGATAAATGAAGAAGAAAAAAAATTAAAGGAAAATTTCGGCGGGGAATTCGAGGAATACAGGAATAGAACAAAATTGCTTATTCCATTCATATATTAGAATTTGTAGAAGACTTGGTAGAAAAACAAAAATTGAATATTTCAGGTGGGATAATGATTTTTTTTATATATTGGTTGAGTGCATTGATAATTGGAGTTATTACTTTAATCATTAACCCATCATAGAGAACAATGCAGTCAATTGCCGCTAACCTATTGTCTAAGCAAATAACAATAATGATACCTTTTCCTGGAATAACTGGTTTTATCGGGCATGTATTTACAAATAAGATTGCGATAAAGAACGAGTGCCTTAAAGGGAATTATTTTGAAAAAGAATTAGGTGTTTCACAGCTGGGATTGGCTTTTGCGGGCATTCTATCAAATTGGTACAAAGGTTATTTGTGGATTGCCGTCATAGCAATTTTTTGTACAATGTTTTTCGGTGCTGCAATTATTCATACTTATGATTTGATAAAAAATAAAAATTTTAAAAAAAACAATACGGGAATAATAGCAATTGATCTGTCAATTCCGGCCTCATTTCTTGTTTTATCAATTTTTTTAAAAATTTGGTAAAATAAAAATGAGATCATATGCTTTTAGGTGCATGATCGAATTTGTAGCACAGCGAAACGGGAAAATACAAAAATGCTTATTCCATTTAATTCTAAATTTTTTATCAAGGAGAATATTTTAATATATGGAAAACAACAAAGGGAAAAAAATATCAACAGAAATTGCTGATTCAAAATGGAAGGGTTTGTACTGTCTGAGTGGGTTTCTATTGATTATTACGGCTCTAATTTGGAACGTTGTGTCTTGGACCGCCAGGATTCTCTATTCAAACGGTTTCCCGGGTGACCCAACTTCTTACCTACAGCTGATCTCTCAACATCAACTGCTTGCTGCAATCACCTGGAGCTTATGGATTTTTGCTGATTTTCTCCTAATCGCCCCTACAATTGCTTTATATATCATCTTGAAACGAACCAACAGAACTTTGGCTCTGCTGGGCAGTATGTTTTCTATGTTTTTTAACATATATGACGTGTGTGTTACTGAATTAAACTCTCTGACTCTTGTTCAGCTTTCGCATGGTTACATAAATGCTACAACTGATGTTCTGAAGTCTTCTTTTGTTGCAGCTGCTACCTACGGTTATCATGCCTTGCCGCTCCAGACAGTTCTAAGTTTTGCCCTTGGCACCTTTGGATATTTCTTGTGGTGCGTTTCCATGAATAAAAATATTTTCAAGCCGTGGATTGCAATCTTCGGTGCAGTCTGGAATGTTGCGGGTTTCATAGGGGCTGCGGCTCCTTTGTTCCCAACTTCTTTCATTTTAGGCTTATTTCAATTCCTGTGCGTACCCGCCGTTGGATTATGGTTTATCTTCGTAGGTGTACGGCTATATTTGTATGGAAGATGCCTTCCTAAAGCATCACTTGATCACAATAATGTCGATGTTCCTATATAATGATTAATGTAAAACGGAGTGTACCGGATCAGCCTGGAAGAAAAAAACTTGAGCAAGAGATTCGGTGCAGAGTTTGAAGGTTGTAAACAAAAAAATGATACTGTTGTTTTACTGAATATTTTTAACAAGGAAGGTTCATCATGAACGAAACATTGAAGATTATTTTTTCAAATATCCCGGGTATTCTGGCTCTAATAGTATTCTTCTCGGTAGCTCTGATTTACATTATTGCATTCCACCAGGGAAGAGTACTCTCTCTCTGGCCCCCTAGGATCAGCGGTAAACCCGCTGCTGTAAATTACGGCTCAAATCAAACCCTGGGCGTGCTTGAAGCAATAAAGACAAGGAAAAGCGAGCGCTCTTACCTCGACAGACCTGTTGAAGAGGAAAAACTCTCTCTTATAATGGAAGCAGCAAGACTTGCACCCTCGGCCTCCAATAGACAGGAGTGGAGATTCATCATAGTGAGGGACAGAGCTCTAAAGAATAAACTGGGCTCATCTGCCGGGGCTCTGTCCCCATTTGTCGGCAAGGCGCCGGTAATAATTGCCGCATGTGCCGAGGCCGACAACCATGTAATGAGTTGCGGACAGCTTAGTTACCCTATTGATATTGCCATCGCGCTGGATCATATAGCGCTTACAGCAGTTACTCTTGGTCTCGGCACATGCTGGATCGGCATGTTTGATGAGAATGACGCCAGAAAAATTCTCAGCATTCCTGACAATATAAGGATTGTCCAA
>JBJKSS010000520.1:0-5101 GCA_046703745.1 Spirochaetota bacterium | reverse complement strand
ATGGAGTACAAATCGGGCTTGTGAATTACGCAAGGTCGCTTGCAGGTGTTCAGATCGGGTTGATAAATATTGTCAATGCCGGAGGCGGGGCCATACCTTTCATGCCGATCATCAATATCGGCATCGGTGCGAAATGATTGGATATTTGACTTTTATGCCGGCAATTGTTAGCAGCATTCCAAAAACCGATGGTCATTTCATAATTAGTTTTGAATATTTTTTCATAATTTATAGGACAGCATGAAACCGTCCTTTTCATGTATCGTGGCCGATGAGAAACCATTTGCAGGATTTTTCATATACTCTACATAGGGTTTCAGGGTTTTTTTGAACAGAAGGATATCGTCAGCTACAACTATGCCGCCTTTTTTTATGTTGGGTTTCAGTATTTTCAAAACCGGAAGGTAAAGCTCTTTCAGTCCGTCAAGGAAAACCATATCAACCGGTTTAATAACCTTTTTAAGGGTTATTAATGCATCACCCTTGAATATTTCAACAAATCTTTCCAGTCCTGCTGTGCGGATGTTTTTTGCGGCGATTATAACTTTATTCGGCTCTATTTCCGTTCCGTAAACCTTGCCCCTGCCGTTATCCTTCACTGCCGTGCCGAGATATATTGTCGATATGCCGAATGATGAGCCGAACTCTATGATTGTTCTTGCATTTATGGATCTTGCAAGTACATAGAGTAGTCTTCCTTGGGCCGGCGAGATAGGGAGATGAAGGTCTTTCATTCTTTGAGCCTGCCTGATCATTGAAGGTTTTCTTTTAAGAACTGTATCAAAAAAAGTCAAGAGCCCGAAACGGATCAATTTTATATTTTCTCTTGCCGCATCTTTATGAAGACTGTTTAACAACTGCTTAACAGGATGTTCATGCAGTGAACATTCATATTTTTTTTTCATTTTTGTCATCAGAATTTTTCACTTCAACCATTTAAGATTAATTATACAATCAAATCCGGGATATTGGGAGTTTTTTTTACATAATAAGGAATAATTTCGACTGGTCAGCCGGCTGTCAGACGCCTATTCTGTCCGCAGCCTCGATCATCGCCTCAATCGCTATATCGACGAATTCGTCCAGTGTAAGGCCGATCCTCCCGCACAGCATGATATTTTCCCTTGAAACCTTTGCGGCGAATGATTTTTCTTTCATCCTTTTTGTGACCGACTTTACCTTGACGCTTGCTACCTTCTTGTCCGGGTAGACCTTGGCAGTTGCGAAAATGAGGCCCGTTACGCTCTCCGCACATGTAAGGGCAAAGTCGGCGAATGTTTCCCTTTTGACGCCCGTGCCTTCCTCATTGTGCGACATTACGGCATTGAGTGCATAATCGTTCATGCCTGCCTTTTTGAGCCACTCAGCGCCTGTCCTGGCATGAAGGCTCATGTCCTTCACTTCGTCAAAATCGATATCGTGCATAAGGCCGAGGTAATAATAGTTGGTTTCATTAAGGCCGAATTTTTTTGCAATGCCGGCCAGTACAGCCGCACTTGCAATGGAATGATGAATGAGATTTTCCGATTTTATTTTTTCGGCAAAGAGTTTGTCGAGATCCTCCGGTTTTGCCCCGAGCTCTTTTATGTCTTCCGGTAGGAGAATGCCGCCTGCGTCGGAAGATTTTTCAACGGTGCTTTTTTTATTTTCAAACGATTCGTCAACGCCGTCTTCTTCCGTTTTTGCAGAATCACTCCCGTCCCAGGATTTCATCAGCGGGAATAAAACCACCTCGCGCAGGTTTTCCTGGTCGGTCAGCAATGCGGTGAACCTGTCGATGCCCATTCCCCAGCCGGAGATCGGGGGCATGCCGTATTCCATGCACTGGATGAAATCCTCCTCCATGATCATCGCCTCTTCGTCGCCGCCTTCCCTTGCCTGTGCCTGTTTTAAAAGCCTCTCCCTCTGGTCGATCGGATCGACGAGCTCGGAGTATGCGTTTACAACCTCCCATGAATTCACTACAAGCTGGAACCTGTCTGTGATCATCGGATCATTGTCGTTCTTCCTCGCAAGGGGCGAGAGGTCTATCGGGTGGTGAATGAGGAACTGCGGTTTGATCATGCCCGGACGCGCAACCTTTTTATAGAGCTGGTCGATGAGATTGCCCCGCCCGATCCTGTTGAAGTCAACATCTTCCAATGTTATGTTTTTTGACTTGATAGCATTCACAAGGCTGTCCCTGTCCTTGCACTGGTCAATGTCAATACCGGCATGTTCGAGGATCAACTGCCTGAAGCTGTACCTCGGCCATTCACCCGAAAAATCGATCGTTTTACCGCCGTACTGAAGCGTGAGCGATCCGTTGACTTCCATGAGAATATGTTTGATGAGGCGCTCGGTAAAATCCATGCTGTCCTCGTAGTTCCAGTAAGCCGAGTAGAATTCCAGAAGGGTGAATTCCTGGAGGTGGCTCGGATCCATCCCTTCGTTCCTGAAGCATCTTGCGAATTCAAAAACTTTTTCAAAACCACCGGCAATGCACCTCTTAAGATAGGTCTCAGGCGCTATTCTCATGAAGAGGTCGACATCAAGGGCGTTGTGATGTGTCTTAAACGGTTTGGCAAGCGCTCCTGAAGGTTTGGCCTGGAGCACCGGGGTTTCAACTTCCATAAAACCGTTGTCTTCGAGGAAATTACGCATTGTCTTTATTGTCTTTATGCGTTTCCTGAACCGCTCCATCGTCTCATCATTCATCAAGAGATCAAGATAGCGCTGTCTCGATCTCGTCTCAAGATCGGTAACGCCGTGGAATTTTTCGGGAAGCGGGTGGATCGCTTTTGAAAGCAGCCTGAATTCACAGGCCCTGAGCGTGATCTCACCCTTTTCGGTTTTGAACAATTCGCCCTTCACCCAGACGAAGTCGCCGACATCTACCATTTTCTGGAAAAATTTGAAATTTGCAGCATCGATGTCGTTGGCGCTTAAAGCTATCTGCATCCTGCCGGTAATGTCCTGCAAAGTTGCAAAAACAAGCTTGCCGAAAATCCTTTTAAGCATCATCCTGCCGTAAAGCTCTATATCTTTGGTGCCGAGCTCAAGGCTTCTTGCCTGCTCAAGCGTATGCGTACGGCTTGCCTTTTCGCAGTAGGGATTTACTCCCTCGGTTCTCATTTTATTTATTTTTTCTATCCTGATTTGTCGTTCATCACCTGAGTTAATCATTATAAATTCCTTATATTTAATATATTATAATTTGCCATTAATTCCATGGTTAGGTCATTGCGATGGGGTTGTCTAAAAAGTCTGGAATGAACTAATGCCGCGTTTACCAATTTAATGCAGAAATAACAATATATATGGAAACAAGGGGTTCACCTCGGCTACGCTCGGTACAAGTCAACCCCTTGTTTACCAGACTTTTCAGACAACCCCGGAAGTCCCGGCTAATTCGGGATGTTTTTTGTTTATTGCAAAATTTTCATGAGTTGTAAAGAATTTTCACGGCACAGTCGGCGCCTCGGCCGCCTGGTTTGCCTCAGCCTTGCAGTAATCGGAAAGAATTTTTTCAAATTCATCCAGCCTGAGCACAGTATTAAGCCGCTGTCTTATCCTTGAAACCTCTCTCATGCCCTTGAGGTACCCCTTGTTGAATTTTCTTATTTCTACCAATGCTGTTCTTTCGCCGAAATAATTCACCATAAGCCTGCAATGCCTGATCAATGTGGTTATCCTTCTTTCGAATGAAGGAGGCGTGTATTGCCTGCCGCTCAGGGCAGCGATCGTCTCCTCAAGCAGGAAAGGATTTTCGATGAGCCCGCGTGCAAGCATTACGCCGTCACACCCGGTTTCCCCGATCATGCTCACTGCATCGCTTCCTTTCAGGATATCGCCGTTGCCTATTACCGGTATCGGGCTTTTTGATTTCATGTCCCTTATATATTCGCGCTTTGCCCTGCCGCCGAAAAGCATTGCCCTTGTCCTCGGGTGGAAAGTTATGAGGCTTGCTCCGCCCTTTACGCCCGCATCCAGCACTTCGGGATAGTTTATGCTGTTTTCGTCCCAGCCGCTCCTTATTTTCAGGCTGACGGGCCTGTCCGTGCTGTTTTTCAGGATTTTAATGATCCTGTAGATTTTTTCAGGGTCTTTCAAAAGGGCGGCACCCGCATCGGATTTTAAAATTTTTTTTATCGAGCATCCACAGTTCAAATCGATGATGTCATAATCGCCGTCCTTTATTTTGAGGAATCCCTTAAGGATTTTTTCGGCATCAGGGCCGAACAATTGTATTCCAAGCGGCTTGTCGGATTCACCTGATTCGGCAAGTTTTGATGATTTTTTGAAGCTGTATTCAAGGCCCACGGCAGAGATCATCTCAGCGAATGCAAGGCATTCTCCCTGTTCACGGTAGATCAGCCTGGTCGGCAGATTCGTGTATCCTGCAAGAGGTGCGATGAAAATATTGTTTTTAAGGGTCAGTCCGTCGACTTTAATCTGATGCAGTAACATAAAAACCGGTTATGGAATAAAATCCTTTATGTTGAATGCTTTAAGGCTGTTTTCCATTAATATCTTTGCAAGTTCCTCTTCTTCGATGCCTTTAAGCTCTGCAAGGAATTTCGCCGTTTCAACCAGGTATGCCGGCTGATTGCGTTTGCCCCTGAAACCGTGCGGAGTAAGGAAGGGACTGTCGGTTTCTATAAGAATGCTTTCCAGGGGTATATTTTTTGCAACCTCATGGAGATTTTTTGCGTTCCTGTATGTCAGGTTGCCGGCAAAAGAGATGAACAGGCCCATGTCTATCATCTGTTTTGCAAAGGCTGTGTCCTCGCTGAAACAGTGCATTATGCCGCCGGCCGAAACCTTTGACCTCAAAATGCTCTTCATGTCCTCACCGGCCAGCCTGTTGTGAATTATTACAGGCAGGTTGAAATTGGACGCAATTTCGATCTGGCGGATGAAAAGCTCGATCTGTGCGTTCCTGTCGCCGTATTTATGGAAATAATCAAGGCCTATTTCGCCTACACCGACGACTTTGGGATAACTCAACCCTTCCTCCAGCCTGGCTTCCCAATCCCTGCCGGGATTATTCACCTCGGAAGGGGAAAGTCCTATTGTATGGTAAACATTGGGAATATGCTTGGTATTTTTATAGCTTTCA
>JBJKSS010000519.1:0-3760 GCA_046703745.1 Spirochaetota bacterium | reverse complement strand
AGGGTCACCGGCAAAAAAGTAAGCACAACATTCAACGAGATGAAATTTTTGCGGGAGGAAGGCACAGCATGAAATTCAATTTTAACAGGTTTAAAACCATCATCATAAAGGAATTCATCCAGGTGAGGCGCGACCCGATCAGCCTGAGGATACCGATCCTGATGCCGGTTATAATGATGTTCCTCTTCGGTTATGCGGTCAAAACAGAGGTTGAAAATATCCCGACAATTGTATTCGACAAGAGCAAGACCCAGATCAGCAGGGACTACATAGACAGCTTTACTTCATCGAATTACTTTTATGTGAAGTACAGCGTTGACAATGAAAAACAATTGTCTGACCTGATAGATTCCGGCAAGGCAAGAGCGGCTCTTATCATACCCGAGGATTTTGAGAAGGACATATTCAGGGGCAAGACCCCGCAGGCCGAAATGATAATAGACGGCACCGACCCCACGACTGCCCGCACGGCATTAAACAGCGGCATCATCATCTCCGAAATATACTCGATGAATTACAAGTCACGGGAGCTTTCAAAAATCGGCGCGTCTGCCCCGACGTTGGGCGGAATCACACTTAACACGAAGGTCTGGTACAATCCCAACCTTGACAGCAACAGGTTCACTATTCCCGGGCTAGTCGGCCTCATTGTCCAGAATATCACGATAATGCTAACGGCATTCGCACTGGTGAGGGAAAAGGAGCGGGGCACGATCGAGCAGCTTATAGTCACGCCTGTCCGTCCGGTTGAATTGATCCTCGGCAAACTGATTCCCTACATAATCATCGGCTATGTCGGCTTTCTCTTCTCGCTTGCGATATGCGTGTTCTGGTTCCACGTCAGCATTGCGGGCAACGTGTTTTTGCTTTTGTTCCTCGGCCTTTTGTTCGTCATCTGCGCCCTTTCGATCGGAATGCTTGTGTCGACTTTTGCGCAAAACCAGATGCAGGCGATGTTCGTGATAATAGTGATAATTCTTCCGAGCCTTCTTTTATCAGGCTTTATATTTCCCAGGGCCGCAATGCCATTGTTCATTTATCTTTTGGGGTTCGTTATACCGTTGACATATTTTCTCGATATAATAAGGGGCATTGTTTTGAAAGGTGTGAGCATGAATTTTCTCTACGTTGACATAGCCGCCCTTATGGTTTTTCTTTCCGTAATACTGACGATTGCCGTCAAAAGATTCAGGAAAAGCCTCGATTGATCCGGCTTGAAAAAGCCTTGATGATTTTATAAATTTTTTTCAGGTTGACAATTGCCGCATCCGGCTTTGTCGTGCCGTCGTTTTCTTTTTTTCCCCTGTTTATCCATACGGTGTATAACCCGGCATTTTTTGCGCCGGCAACATCTGATCTTAAATTGTTGCCGATATATATAACCCTGTCCTTCGTTGTGTGGAATGCATCAAGCGCCTTAAAGAATATTCCGGCATTCGGCTTACTCATTCCGATCTCGCCTGATATGATTATGTGATCAAAATATTTTTTGATTCCCGCCATCCTGATTTTCGCCCGCTGGATCCCTGGTGCGCCGTTTGTTATGAGCCCCAGCCTGTAATTCCTGGCGAGCCTCTTTAAAACACTTAGACTTTCCGGAAAGAATTCACTTAAGGCCGATCTTGCGGCTACAAATTTGTCCGCAAGCACCTTTGAGAATTCCAGATCATCGATTTTGTGTTCCAACAGGGCATTGCGCCATGTGTTCAAACGATAATCATCGATGAAGCCTCTTATCTTTCCGAGGTTTTCATCATCTCCGGAAAAATCGCCCCATAATGCCTCCCATGAACTTATGGCAATTTTTTGTACATAATCCTTCGTATCATAGCTGTACCATAGTTCTTTAGATTTTGCCCTGGCTGTTTCATACAACGAATAGCGGCTAATCCCGTATTTATCTTCGGCAAGCGCGCAGGTTGTGAGGAAAGCCTTTTTTGCAAGGGGCTCTTCAAGGATAAGCGTGTCGTCGAGGTCGAAAATTATTACCAGATCTTTCATTTGATTTTTCCGGATATTATTTTAAAATTTCCGGATCATAACATTATATGCCTGAAAATGCGAGATTAAAAAGGTTTATTTTTTGTTCCTTTTTTCAAAGTGTTCGATAATTTTTTTTTCATGAAGTTTGAAATATCCGGATGAAGGTGATGCGCCGCACTTCCTGCATTTAAGGTCATAAGCAGAATTAATCGTGCCGCAAGACGGGCATGAATAATGCGCCGCCATTTCATTGAACCATTTTTCATAACCGCTTTCTTTTATGCTTTTCAAGGAATCCCAGAGCTCTATCCTGTGCGGCATCTGTTCCTGGAAATTTTTCAGTTCGGCACAGGGATAATCGCTGCACTCTGAACAAAAATCTATCCCTTTTTCTGCGGCGCATTTGGTCATTTTGCAGAAATTTTCGCAGAAAAAACTTCTTTTGCCCGACCTGCAGCCTTCGCAGGACAGTTCATCAATGTTCCGGGTCATCTGCCTGGCCAGGAACTCCAGTCTTGCCGGGTCTTCATTCGTTCCGATAAAAGCGGTACATGAAGGGCAGAATAATCCGCAGACAGCGGCAAGTTTTTTATCCGGCGCTAAATTTTTGTCAAGTTTTTTCATAATCAATCTTCCTTGAATTTTATCTGTATATATATTTATTTTGATAATAAAACAATAAAAAGGTTACAAAAAATCAATAAAATAATTCCACAATAAAATAAATTGTTCCATAATAATAAATTTACTTGACATTTCCATAAGAGCAGATTATATATTTTATATCGAATTACTCTATTTTAGAGCCCCTTGATCCCTTTCGCAATAAAGAGACATTGGAAAAGTAAAAAATCGAGATCATTTTTGCAGCTATTTCCTGTTAGAAGGCAAATTATTGTTGATAACAAACCTGCAAACCTTATTACTATATGATTTTAACAACTCTCCATAATAACTTTATTGTAATCAGGGTCAATGGAATTAGAATAAATATTTATTTTAGGATAAAGTGTGAAAACCAATACTTTGAATTCCATAAGAAATGTACTTCAGGGATTGCCGGAAAATACACGTACCCTTATTTTTACAATCATTTACGGGGCATTCGCCGGATCTGCGGCAGTCTGCTTCATGACCCTTATCAACCTGATCTATAAATACACTTATGTAGTATTTTCCCATCAATCAAAGATTTTCTTCCTCGTTGCGAGTTTCGTGCTTGTTGCAGCAACTTCCCTTATAGCAGGGTTTCTTCTTTTTAAATTCGACCCGTCGGCAGCGGGAAGCGGCATCCCCCAGCTCAAGGCGGTTTACTGGAAAGAAGTCGGCTTCGTTCAGTTCAGGCCGGTAATAGTGAAGTTTATCGGAGGGATACTCAACATAGGCGGCGGTGCGAGCCTTGGACGTGAAGGACCCACCGTGTATATAGGCGGAGGAATAGCTTCCAACCTTGCCGGGTTAATAGGCGTTCCAAAACGGCAGAGAAGGAGCGCAGTCGTTATTGGTGCGGCCGCAGGATTGGCAGCAGCTTTTAATGCCCCGCTTGCAGCTATAACTTTCATCCTGGAAGAGTTTGT
This sequence comes from Spirochaetota bacterium, assembly GCA_046703745.1. Lineage (GTDB taxonomy): Bacteria > Spirochaetota > GWE2-31-10 > GWE2-31-10 > JAFGQB01 > CAZHHK01. The sequence goes on along the minus strand of JBJKSS010000519.1, from coordinate 200 downwards.
CAGCAATATAAACAACCGTTTTATCGGGCAGGTAGTATTATCGTCGCTTATCGGTGCATTTGTCGTTTTTGCCTTTATTGGCAAGCAGCCCGCTTTCAGCCTGCCTTCCGTTGAATCGGTCACATGGCTCCATTACATTATAGCTCCTGTTGTTGCGATATTCGCCTCTCTTGCAGGCGTTATATTTCAACACTTTACAC
>JBJKSS010000518.1:0-4298 GCA_046703745.1 Spirochaetota bacterium | reverse complement strand
CCGTGAGCCCGGAATGGAAAATGTTCAGCTATGTAAAGATCATTGACAATGATCCCGATTATCTCGATGCAGATAAAACGAATCCAAGACAGGTCGAGTTTACCATAACCTCACCCGCCATTTCGGTGGAATACAGCATGGACACGGGATATAACACCGGCGATGTTGTGGAGCTATACCCGGACAACAAATTCATTCTCCTGGGCAGGAACACGAGATTCGTAAAAATAAGCGGCAAAAGGGTCGATCTTCTGTACGTCATGCAAAAAATCAGAAATTATCTTGAAAATCACCTGGGAAAAGAAATAAAAGAAGAATCGGTTTTTATCGATGTAAAAGATGAAAAAATATACGTTATTTCTGAAAACGGGTTTGTTGAAAGCACACGTGCCATGATCAACGATTTGAAGAGCCATCTCCCCGGTTATGCCGTTCCAAGAATATTCATCCATGCGCAAATACCTCATAACAGCATGGGCAAAATCAACAAGATAAAAATCGACGAAATGGTTGAAGCCAGGCTTAAAAAAGCGTAAAAAAACATTAATTTACCGTTTTTTTATGCTGTTTTTCTGTCTTTTTCTAATAAAATATTAATTAAGAAACAGAAAAATTATTCCAAAACAGGATTTTAAGGTATTGTTATGACGATAAAATCCGATAATTAAAGCAATAATATGATTTTTAAGCTTTTTTGTTATTAATTTACAAATACAACCGATCATTATTATACCGGGAAAATCAGGAGTTATTGTAATGAAAAGAAGAGAAATTTCCACCCTCTTGGGAATGGCAATGGCATTCGGCTGCCTCCTTACGGCTTATATTATAGAAGGCGGTAATCTGCTGGCCCTCCTTGGCATCAGTGCTTTCCTCATCATCGTCGGGGGAACAATCGGGGCAACAATGACATCATTTACCGTCAAGGACATATTGTCGATACCAAAGTTAATAATGGATACAATGGAACTCCCCGGGTCCAACGAAGGTGAAATAATGAAAACCATTGTCGCACTTTCAGAAAAAGCAAGAAGGGAAGGATTGTTAAGTCTTGAAAGCGACATAGATTCGGAATTAAGCGAGGACAAATTTGACCCGGTACTTAAAAAAGGTATAAGACTGGTTGTAGACGGTACCGATTATGAAACGGTAAAATCCGTACTCGAAAGCGAAGTAAGCAATTATGAAGTCTTAAAAAAGCATGAGGCATCGATTTTCCAGGCAGCAGGCGGGTTTTCTCCTACGATGGGTATCATAGGTACCGTACTCGGGGTTGTAAACGTACTCGGCAATTTGAAAAATACCGCAGAATTGGGTCCCTCCATAGCGCTTGCCTTTATTGCAACTTTTTACGGCATTTCGCTTGCCAACATGTTCTGGCTGCCCATAGGCAACAAGCTTTTGTTAAAAATGAAAAAGATCAAATTTCAAAAAGAATTGATAATAGAAGGGATCATTTCTATCCAGATGGGCGAAAATCCCAGGCTTGTAATGGACAGGCTCATTACATTCATTGAAGAATCAAAAAGGAAAAAATACGAGCAGGAAGAGGCTTATTAATAACGTGTTGTCAATGGCCGCCGGCTCATACAGATAAAAACGAAAAATACCTCATGCCGGCAAATAGTTGTTTTACCGGCATGAGGGTAAATTTCGGAGGGAAATTTTATGGCTTTAAAGAAAAAAAAACCAGAAGAGCCTGAGAAGGATGACTCAGAGCGCTGGCTTTTAACATATTCGGATCTTATCACTCTGCTGATGCTTTTTTTCATTATAATGTATGCCATGAGCACTGTGACCCAGGAAAAATTCGAACAGCTTACGGAAACTCTGAACATCGCCTTTACCACAGGCTATACCCTGTTCAAACAAAGCAACAGTTCGACGGATCAATTGAACAGACAGGGAATCAACAAGGGCAGTTATGAAAAATCCGGCACGGTGCCTTCAACATCGAGGAAACTGTTTCTATCCAGAACTTACAAGGAAGCGTTATCAATCCTCAGTGAAGAGATGAAAGAAAGAAAGGTGCAGATCGACATAAATGAAAGGGGCATAGTAATATCATTATCCGGCGATGTATATTTCAAAAAGGGAAGCGCGGACCTGGATATTGACAAGGCGCGGTCCGTTATAGAAAAAATCGCACTTCTTTTAACAAAAACCGAAAACCGTTCATATAGTATACGGATCGAGGGACATACAGACAACAGCCCGACTGATCCAAACGGCCCCTGGCCGACCAACTGGCACCTCGGTGCGGGACGTGCGATATCGGTCTTGTCTTTACTTGTCGATTACGGTGTTGCCCCTCAAAGGCTCTCAATTGCATCCTATGGAGAATACAGGCCCATTTTTCCAAATACCGATGAAGAGCACCGGTCCAAGAACAGAAGGGTTGATATAGCCATATTGCGTGAAGAGTAATTAAGGTCAAAAAAAATTAAAAAAAATTAAAAAAAATGTTGACAATAAACCTGCGATTTATTATTAAGCAAAAATGGTATTGACACCATATTACTTTTGTAATAAACTTTTATTAAACTAATTAATAGGATGGCATAATAATGTTAAACAACTATCAAATTTTGGATGAATATGCAGAAAAATTAACCTATAAATTTGCTTACGGTGAAGATGATGAAGATGATTTTGCCGAAGATTACATCGATGATAATGATGAAACCGAAGAATTTAGCGATGAAGATGTAGATGAAGGCGAAGAAGAAGATGTCGAAGAAGAAGAGGAAGACTTCGGGGATGACGAGGAATTCGAGGATTTTGACGATGATTATGAAGATTTTGATGAAGATTTTGACGAATATGATGAAGAATTCGATGAGTACGACGAAGATGATATGGAAGAAGATGAGATAGATGATGAAGATTTTGATGAAGAAGAAGATGAAGATTTTGATGAAGAAGACGATGATGAAGATGAAGATTTCGACGATGATTTCGATGATTATGATGATGACGAGGAATGATTTTTCAGTGCATAATCAGAATAAAGCTGTCCGGTTTTGCAAAAACGGACAGCTTTTTTTATTATTTATCATAACTTTTTTTCCTCTTCCGGGTTCATTTTTGGAATGAACTGCTGCTCTTTAATCGCCTCTTTAACCATATTCTGTCTGACATAATAATTATATATATCAAGCTGGCTGTGGATCTTTTTATCCCCTGACTTTGCTTTCCTTTTGATGTATCTGCCGTCGGGCTCGAGGATTCTCGCCTTTACATTATCATTCATAGACAGTTTGAGGTAATCCAGTACCTCGGATTTGGCATCCCTGTCAAGCAGGGGAAATAAAATCTCTATCCTTCTGTCAAGGTTTCTTTCCATCCAGTCCGCGCTTGAAAGATAAACATCCTCTTCGCCGGCTGAATAAAAATAATATATCCTTGAATGTTCGAGGAACCTGTCGACAATACTTATGACAGATATGTTCTCGCTCAATCCTTTTACTCCCGGCCTTAACGTGCACATTCCCCTTACTATCAGTACAATCTCCACACCGTCGTCCGAGGCCCTGTAAAGCTCATCGATAATTCTGCTGTCGACAAGAGAATTCAGCTTGGCTATAATCCTGCCGGTGCCGCCTGTTTTGGCGTTATAGGCCTCGATCCTGATTTTTTCTATAAAAAAGCTCCTCAAATCCAGCGGAGCACAAACCAAATCTTTCCATCTGGGCGGCTCGGAAAATCCGGTCAATACATTGAAAATGGATGAGATGTCCCTTCCGAAAGACTTACGCACAGTAAACAGGCCGATATCTGTATAAATCCTTGCTGTTCTTTCATTATAATTGCCGGTAGATAAATGCACATAACGTTTGATGCCGTCCTTTTCATCGCGTACCACAAGGGCGATTTTTGCATGAATTTTCAAACCGACAAGACCGTAAACAACATGACACCCGTATTTTTCCAATTGTTTTGCCCTGTCGATGTTTTGAGCCTCATCAAACCGCGCTTTAAGCTCAACGAGCACCGTTACCTGTTTGCCGTTGTCTGCTGCTTTTTTCAAATGGGTGATTATAGGCGAGTTTTTGGATATCCTGTAAAGCGTTATCTTTATCGCAAGCACCTTTTCATCGGTGCTTGCCTCCTTTATGAACCTCACAACCGGATCGAATGATTCGTAGGGAAGATGGATCAGTCTGTCCCTTCTTGAAATCAGATCGAACATTGATTCCTTCTGGTCAAGGAATTCAACCGGCATAACGGGATTCAACTCCTTATACTTCAGATTATGATGGTTTTCAATGCCTGCGATGTCAAAAAAGCCTGACAAT
>JBJKSS010000517.1:0-6295 GCA_046703745.1 Spirochaetota bacterium | reverse complement strand
TCCATACCCGTTGCCGAGCCTACCACTCCGCTTGATGAATATGGAATATCCAGAAGCTCGAGCAATCCCTGAACCTTGCCATCCTCTCCGTAATTGCCATGGCAGGCTATAATGACAGCATCCATCCTTGAAAGAATATTTTTCCTGTCATTTTTGTCAAGAGACGGGGAGAACCCCTTGACCTTTTTTTTATTTTTCGTCCATTCAGAATAAATTTTAAGATCGGATAACCTGTCACCGTAAAACCAGCAGCCATCCTTGTCTATATATATCAAAACCGGAACATATTTGCTTTTATCTATATTCTCATAGGCCTGGAGCCCGGTTATAATCGAAACTTCATGCTCTACGGATTTACCGCCGTATAAAATTCCTATATTGCGCTTCATTACCAATCCTTAAAAAATTCAAAAAATGATTTTTTAAAAGAAATTAGCTTAATTTTATGAAAAAATCAAATGTTTTCTGTAAATTATACATCACGGTCTTCCCATCCTATTTTGCATACGGTAAATATGTTGTTGACATTTTTACAATCTTTTTTTAATATACATGCAACAGGGGATGTAGCTCAGCTGGCTAGAGCGTTTGAATGGCATTCAAAAGGTAGTGAGTTCGACTCTCATCATCTCCAGAGGCAACTCCCGTGTATTTATACAGCGGGAGTTTTTTTTCGAATAATGGGATGGGGGTAGTTATGAAAAAAATAAACGGCAAAGAATTGAAGTTCATCCTGATGAATCAAAAAAATGAAATAGACGGTTATCATATTTATAATAATCTTTCCGGACAGATAAAAAGCAAACATAATTCCTCTGTTCTTAAAAAAATAGCTGTCAATGAAAAAGAGCATTACCAAATTCTAAAAAAATACAGCGGCATTGAAGTGAGGCCCGGAAAGATAAAAATCTTTCTGTATACTTTATGCGCACGGGTGCTTGGGCTTACTTTCACGCTGAAGCTTATGGAAAAAGGAGAAAAAGATGCGGATAATTCCTATTCCGGGCTAAAAAAGAAAATCCGGGAAGTAGCGGGTATCCTGAAACAGGAAAACTCACACGAAAAAAATCTTTTGAATATGATCAATGAATCAAAATTAAGCTACATGGGTTCCGTAGTTCTCGGATTGAATGATGCGCTGGTAGAATTAACCGGTGCCCTTGCCGGTTACACGCTTGCCCTGAAAAACAGCCGGGCAATCGCAATGATCGGACTGATCACAGGGATTGCGGCCGCACTCTCCATGGCTTCCAGTGAGTTCCTTGCAAAAAGACATGAAGGGGAACATGAAAAAGCGCTTCTTGCAAGCATATACACCGGAATTGCATATATCATTACGGTAATTATTCTTGTTTTGCCTTTTTTCCTGTTTATAAATTTTATATTCGACCTTATTCTTTGTCTTGTATTTGCGGTATTGATAATTTACCTGTTCAACTTTTATATTGCTACAGCCAAGGATCTGCCGTTTAAAAAAAGATTCCTGGAAATGACATCCATAAGCCTGATAGTTTCAGCAGTATCATTTTGCATAGGAATGCTTGTCAAATTTTTCATGAAAATGGATATTTAAAGAATATTCAAATTGCCTACTCATACAATTCATAATTGCCTATTTCAAATGCATTTTTATTCGGGCCCGAAGATTTATTGACATCGCCTGTAATTGCTTCCTCATCGAATGATGAATACTTCCCGTTGACATATGCGGCTACATCGATAATATTATCATCCGCATCCAGAATTATTGAATAAAAAGTATCATCCTTCCTGTATAAAATCATTTTTTTAACTGAAGAATAATCGGCAGAGACATGCTTTGACAATTTGGTTTTTTCAGAAAATGACTGGAGAAGTATGTCTCTGTATCGTCCGCCTCCATTTGTATTCGTCGGGAACCAAAACTTTTCCCTGAATTGTGTTGTAATCTCTCCGGTGCTCGACAATGTCAGGACAGAATAAATGGAAAACTCTTTGAAAGTAACTTCATTTACCTGATGATTTTTATTAATTCCGATTTCAATAGAGTCACTGCCGGCGTCCGGTAAATAAAAATTGATATTGACTTTTTGCAAAGACTCATCGCTTATATCAATCAATTTTGAAATGGAATATCCTTTTGACATGACAGCATCCCATTTGAAAATCAGCTTGTTGTTCTGCAGATCGACTATACCGGTATTTCCATCAATGTTCCATTTATTTTTATAAAAAGACTGATCGAATACTTCCCTGTCCCTTAAAGCCATTTTATTCATAAAAAAATTGACTTCATTCTCTTTATGTTTGTTATCTTTGCCAATTAATACAAATTTAATCTTGTTAAAACCGTTAACAGCATTCTTCAATACATCGCCATTTAAAACATCCTGTTCCTTTCCATTAAGGAATATTTTTAAACTTGAATAAGCGGGAACCTTATAATTCAAAACGGGATTTTTGGTATAATATTTATATTCAGGTGAATTGATTATAATATCGGTTGAAACATCTTTTGCACCGCTGACAACAATTTTAAGATTGGAGTTTTCTTTTGCGTTGGAAACGGCCTTTTTACTGCCTTGATCCATCCCGACATTAATAAATTTAATTAAAGACTTGCTTAATTCGGCAATTTTATCAATCGTAAGCCTGGTTTCTATTAATACTTCATCCAGGTTTTTTTTATTATTTTTAATTGCCTGTAAGTCGTTTATAATATAATCTGTATATTCATTTATTTTTGCTTCAGCAGCTCTTACATCATTCTGCAAAACAAGAATACTTTGATCCTTATTTACAAATTGTTCCGTTGATATGGCATTGTCAATCTTATTGGCAATTGTATTGTTAATATTCCTCAACTTGTTTAATTCACTGATATGCAGGACAGGATGAACTCCTACGACACCTTTTTTAACCGAAAGCCCCGTGTTCTTTGCTTCATCTGTCGTAATTTTAAATTCTGTCCCTTTTATTGTGGTTAATAAATTGTTCGTTTCCACACTGAAAGTGGAGCCAAACTTAAGCTTATTGACAATGAAATTTGATACACCTGCTTCAAGTTTTATTTTTGTATTTTCAACTTTATTTTTCTTTGAAAGTAATGCCAAATTAACAACGGAATTTGCACCCATATGTATAAACGCTCTCTTATTTATACTCAAGGTCAACCTGGAATCATGCCCGGTAATAATATTATCCGACTCAAAGACCCTTTCATAGTTTTTTAAATATATCTTAGCTTTATTTTTTTCCAATGAAACACATGCAATACCCCGAATGTCCCTGACTATGCATATATTCTGATAAAAGTGCCTGATATACTGAGATACAGGATAATAAGATATTATAAATATTAAAGCAATCATCAATAATGCAAAAGAATACCTTAAAACGGGATATTTGAAAAACCAGATATTTTTTATAAAATCAGGAACATTAAACTTTTTTTTCTTTTTCAGATCAATGTTTCTAATAAGATTAATCGTCTTTCTGTTCAAATTTCCCGGTATTTCTGCAAACAAATCCTTGTTCATAAGCATTGACAAGTCTTCTTCACCGAAATTTTTTGCCCAGTTAATAATCTTTTCTTTTCTTGTTTTTTCTTTTTTATTCAATTTGAAAATCCTTTGCAAGTTTAATAATTTCCTTTTTCAGGGTCTTTCTTGCCCTTACAAGGATGGTTTCCACTGCGGAAACAGATTTATTAATTGCCTGTGAAATCTCCTTCTGGGATTTCATTTCAATATATTTCATCTTCAAAATGCTTGAATAAAAAGGTTTAATGTTTTCAAGAGCAGTTTTAAGCAGGAAAAACTTCTCTTTTTCAATCATGCGTTCTTCAACTTTTTCTTCAATAAAGCTGCTTTCCTCCTGCAAAGACTCTATATATCGGCTCCTGCTGTTTTCCCTGCGGATATGATCTATAAGTTCATTCTGCGCTATTTTGAGGAGCCATGAATGAATTTTATCCATATCCTTAAGTAAAGCGGCTTTTTTTATTGCCGTATAAAAAGTATTGGAAAATATTTCCTCGGCCAAATGAGCATTGCCGTTTGTCTTAATGAGTATAAAATTGTAAATTTTTTTCCCAAATTCCCTGTAAACCATTTCAACAACAGCAGGATCCCCTGCTTTAAACCTGTCATAATCGTTACCGGTAAATATTATTAGGATAAACATGCCTTTTATTATAGACGATTTTAAATAAAAAGTCCTGCATATTTTTTATCAATATTTACATTTTTTGCCACCCCAAAGTATTCAAAAAATATATTTAAAAAAATCCGTATTTCCGGATAAAAAACGCAGGATTTTCACGGCGTACCCGTCATTTGATTTAATTAATATATTAAAATGGAGAATGACAAATGAAAACAAAATTTCTTTTTTTTGTTGTACTTACTATCTTGCTGAATTTCCAGGTTTTTTCAGAGGCTAAGGATTATCTGAATGATCCGAGAGAAATTATTATCAAGCCGAAGGCTGTAAACGGTTTTTTCTTTTTCATTACAAAATATACCAGCAATGATTTTAAACTGTTTATGAAAAAAGCTCTTCAAGACGGAACAGCGGATCCAAAATTGAAATCACTCGATCTTACAGAAAACAGTGTTATCCATCAATTGAATTACTGGGAAGCCCAAGTTACTGACATAACCATTTTTGATCAATGGCATTGGATGGGAGGTCTTGATTATCATGAATACATGGCAGCTACTATCATCAACATGGAATCAAAGCAGGAATTCAATGTGATCCTTCATCCTGCTTTACGAAAAGCATTCCTTCCAAATATAACTATTGGAAAATATAAATTCGAAAAAATAACATTGACACTTGACTTGGGTTCATATGGAATTTTTAACAGTGAAGTAAAGATAGGCCAAGAACTTCCTGAATTTACAATCAATTCAAATACGGCGCTTATTTACGGTATGATTGATTTGAGGGGTGGAGAAATCAAGTATACCAACGAAGAAAAAAGCATGAAAAAATTAAGGGACTATGTAGACCTCATGAAAAAATTCAGGAAAAACGACAATCTCAAACTTGTCGAGCTTACCCCGGACAAAGATACAGATATCAAATTAACCGCTAGAACCAATACAGACAAGAATAATAATGAGAATGAAAGAATGGCAATATTGAATATGCTTAGAGAAAACAAAATCACCCCGCAAGAAGCCGAAAAACTGTTGAAAGTACTAAAATAATGACTGGAGTTTCCATTAGATATTTTTTTAGACCTTTAAATTGAATATCATTTTTAGCAACAGGAGGTTAATATGAATATCAAAATGATATCTATTATTTTATTTTTAATTCTTTTTACTTTACCGGTTTTTACAGAAACCAGCAATGTTGTGAACGATCCCAGGGTAATTGTCATCAAGCCCAAAGCAAAAAACAGTCTGCTTCTGTTCATGGTTAATTATAACAAAGATGACTTCAGGAGCATGGTGAGCAAGGCAATGAGTAACGGCACATATGACAAAGATTTTAACAAATTGGGCATTAATGATAAATATTTCTTTTATTATCTTGAGAAATGGGATAGCCTGGCCAACTCATGGGATTGTTTTAGATCGAGGGACGGACAAATGTTTTATTACAATGAATCTATTTCAGCAACGATACGGAATTTGGATTCCAAACAGGTATTTCAGGTTTATATAATTCCATTTATGAGAAGGGCCTATGTGCCAAATATTACAATCGGCAGATACAAATTTGAAAAATTTACTTTTTCGATCAGCATTATAAATAATTTATTGGGTTATGGAAGCTTTAAAACATTTGACAATGATGTATACATTAACCAGGAACTGCCGGAATTCACCGTTAATTCCAATACGGCATTTTTATACGGGATAGTGGATTTTAAAGGAGGCGAAATAAAAGTTACCAATGAAGAAAAAAGAATGAACAAGCTTAGAAAATATCTGGCGCTTGTAAAAAAATTCAAGAAGAATGCAAACATGAAGGTTGTTGAGCTCAACCCGGATGAATATTATGCCTCCTTGAAAAAGGAAAGCAGCGACGAGACAGCAAAAACCGATTCACCGAATGCGAAACTGACAATTCTTAACATGCTAAAGGAAGGCAAGATCACTCCCGAACAGGCGGAGAAACTGCTCAATGCATTGAAGCAGTAAAAAATATTTTAGTGAGGAATTATTATTATGTTTGAGAACATGAATGTTATCGATTTTTTAATCAAGGGCGGGCCGGTATTCATAATACTGATGCTATGCTCGGTATTTTCACTTGCAACCATCGTTGAACGCTTGATAGTGTTTGTCAAAATAAA
>JBJKSS010000516.1:0-3975 GCA_046703745.1 Spirochaetota bacterium | reverse complement strand
GCCCACGTCAGGCAGGAGGTAAGTCTTCAGATTATAAAGGTTCCCATCCAAAATTTTAAAATTTATTTTTTTCTCCGAATTTGTTTTGTCCTCTGAATCATCACATCCGCATGAGGAACGGATGATCAATCTTGTTGGAAGTTCGATCTTTTCTTTAACGGCCTGCCCATTTAATATCGAAAGCAGGCTCTTTGCCGACTGGTATCCAAGATCGAATTCCGGCTGGCTCACAGTTGTAAGAGGTTTTATGAGATATTGCCCCTCTTTAATGTTATCAAAACCGGCAACCGCCACATCTTCCGGCATTCTGATACCCCTATTGGCAAGTTCATTTATTGCCTGAATCGCCATGAAGTCATTGCTTGCCACTATTGCGTCAAACTCTGCATTCCTCTCGTCAATAAGCGTACATACGGCCTTTCTTCCGGAATCGCCGTGAAAAGTCCCCGGCAAAATGAGATTTTCATCGACTGGTATAAAGTGATCGATCAATGCATCCTTGTATGCATTGAGCCTGATCTTTGCCTCGATGTTGTTTTCAATACCGCAGATGAATGCGATCCGCCTGTACCCGTGATGTTCAATGAGATGAACCATCAGCTCATGCATACCCCGGTAGTTGTCAACAATAATGCTTGTGTATCCATTCAACTCGATGCCGGTTGATATAATCGGGATGTTTATATAATTATCGCAAAATTCGCCGAACTGCCCCAAGGAAATGAAACTCGTCAAGCTTGATGAAATTGTTATTATCCCGTCAAGGGTTTTTGCGTCCGCTAATTTGAATACTTCATTCTTTTTGGTGAAAGAATACTGCGGGGAATTAATCGCGCCGCCATTGAAATATATGATCCTTATGCTGTTCTCTTTTGCGAATTTTTCAATTCCTGAGATTATAGTTTTTTCATAAATATCATAAAAACTGTCCAGAAAGATGCCTATCGTATAACAAGCTTCATCCCTTTTCCTGGTAATGTATTTGGATCTGTACTGGATGGGGGTCATGTTCACCTGGTTGATGAATAATTTGTAGAAAAAACTTTTGGACTCGAACCCCACTGCCTTGAATATTGTCAGATATTTGTCGGAATTGATGCTCCTGTCATTCAGGAGCATTTTTTTTGCTTCTTCTATCCTGTAAAAATTAATGAAATCATTGAAACTCTTCTTGAAATGACTGTTAAATATCATACTCAACTCATCAGTAGAGATATCGAGTTCCTTCGCAAAGTCTGATGCCGTAAAATCTGGTCTTAGATGCAGCTTTTCATTTTCAATCAAATCATAAATCTTTAATAAAATCTTCCCGGATGTCTTGTCATCCATGCCGTCATTTTGGAAAACCAGACTTTTTTTCCCTTCTCTGTTCTTTCTCGCGATTGTCAATACCTGACAGCAGGCAAAAAATATCATGAAAAAAGCAGATAATGAAAAATGGTTCTCCAGGCCGGATAATTTAAAAATTGATAATAAAATATAATCCAGGCATAATGTCCAGAAAAATACCAAAACAAGAGCTATCCATAATTTACCAGGGTTTTCTGCCGGCTGTTTTTCGATTGATCGCCTGAGCAACCGGTTGATCAAAAACAAATTCGATGCGGAATATAATAAAATCTGCAGAATTACCATGACAAGCATATATATGTAAAAAACCTTGTACTCGTCAATTTCAAACGTTGTACCGGCGGCAATATTGCCTGTGTAAACCGAATTCTTAACAACAAAAAAAAGCATGTATGAGAGATAAAGTGTGAACGGGATGAAATGAATCAAATCCTTTTTTATAGTCTGTCGGGATATTTCTGTCAGTTCTTTTAAGTATAAATAAAACAGAGGCACTGCCAGAAGCATCAATGGATTTACAATGCCGCTGAAATTATTCTTCAAAACGTCTGGCTCAAAAAGTATACTGGAAAAGATAAAAACAGAAGAGAGTATTAAAATCAGGGAAAATAAAAGATTCGCTCTGCGGTCTGCACTTTTTTTAATGGCGTACAAAATAGCCAAAACAAGGCCGCAAGCCAATCCTGTGGAATCAACTATAGTAAAAAAAAGCGATGCTTTATCCATATTCTGATTGCTTTATAATTATAATTTATTTTTAGAATTATGTACAATACCTTTACAACTTCAAATTTTCAAATCAAGAAGATTTTATCCTGTCTACAAAAATAGTTACCCCTGTTTTCGTAAATGAATCATTTCTATCACAATTTAGAAAATAGCAAAAAGGAATTCTGATTGACAAATTAAACTATAAGTGATGTTTCTTGCTATTTAAAAAAAAGTCCGCTTTGATCTGTGCGGACGACAGAAGGAGTCATTTGATGTACCTTTATATACAAGATAGAGGAGAAATCTTTCATGAACAGCAAAGTAAAAAATGCAACCAGGGTTATTCAATGGGGAATCGATCTGTCGGGGAGAAGGATGTTGCATGAGCCATGGTTGGCAGATGAAAACGGTAGATTTTTGAAGCCCTCGGAAAATCAAATTGAAGAAATATACGGGATTTCCGGCGAAGCATTAAAAGAAACCTTGCTTTATTTTGAAGAATGCGGAGGAAATACCGAAAAATTACTGGGACTTTTAAACAGCCATGTGACGGACAGCAAATTTTCAACAGACAGGGTATCGCTCCTCGATGAGACAAGATGGTACACAAATGAATACTACTTCTACTTTGTGATGTTCACGAAAAAAATCATGGGTGATTACAACTGGCGGTTTACGAAAGGTGAAAACATCCAGCTGTCAAAATACCACAAGATATACGAAATCGGCTTTCTGAAGTACGTTCCGTATGGCTGCCACGAAAGAGACGGCTCGAATGCCATACCCAATGCAATGATCAAATGCTATTCGTCCAGGGGATTCGATTTTTCAGATTTTTATGACTGGGCCGAATCGCTTGTAACTGAAAAAACGTCGGTAAGCTATCGGGACATAGTGAGCAAACTGGACAATTACTGGCTCTGCAGTGAGTTTTTCAACCTGCTCTGCGAACTTGGAAAGGTAATTATAAACAAGAACAACATGATGACTGTGACACAGGAAAGTTTTGAATATTTCGATCTTGCAGGATTTTCCTATGTACCGGAATCCATGCTTATATCAATACAGAATTTCATTACCAACAAGGGAACCAGTTTCTACAGAATAAAAACCAGATACAACAGAAATAATTCTATTGATTTCACATTCAGAATATCCAGAAAATACAATCTTGCAAAAGATAATATTTACAGGGCATCAAATTATGAAATCTGTTCATCAATAACAGTAAAGGCATTCCCGCAGATCATCAAAAAATTGTTTGAACTTGATGAATTGCCTGAGGTTTACAATCTCGCCGGCTGGGCCACAGAAAAACTGTCATTTTCAATAAAATGGAGAAAAAATATCCTTTCCATCCCTTATCTGCAGCTTTTGGCCTGCAATTTTATCGCAGGTACGCTTATTCTCATCAATGCATTCATGAGACTGGATTTCATTCTTCCAATAATCGTGTTCTTCTTGCCGTTGAACGCACTTTTATTACTTCTCAGGAAACTGAAAATTGAGAAAAATAAAAGGAAAATAGCAGAGGAGCATTCCATCAAGACGAATGAAGACAGCAGAAAGCGGCTTGAAAAGCTGGAAGAGCTTTCAAATGAACTCATAATCGAAAAGGAAAACCTCGAAGAAAAAGTTTTTGAAAGGACCAAAGAACTGGAGCTTGCAAATGAAAAACTTAAAGAACTTGATATCGCAAAGACAAACTTTTTCACAAACATCACCCATGAATTCCGCACACCGCTCACCCTCATTCTAGGTCCACTGGAAACAATACTTTCAGGCGAGCAGGAAAAAAATTTTCAGTACAATGATAAAATATTCAAAGTTATGCTTTATAACTGCATCAAACTGCTCAATCTGATCAACAACCTCCTTGATTTCACAAAAATGGTGGCTGGTAAATTTCAGGTT
>JBJKSS010000515.1:0-6466 GCA_046703745.1 Spirochaetota bacterium | reverse complement strand
GGTTGTAATGGATTACCTTATCAAAATGGATGCCATTGACCCTGCAAAAAGCTCATACGGCGGCAAGGGCGGCACAGAGCCGATTGCCGATAATTCGACCGAAGAAGGAATGAAAAAAAACCGCAGGGTCGAAATTTATATTCTTGAAGAATGAATTAAGGTTTTTATGTAATCATTTTTTAATTTCGATCAAAACGGATTCTCCGGCACGGACATAATCCCTTTCCTTTGTCTTTATTTCATACCCGGTTTTGATGTTTAAAAAAAGATCACATTGGGAACCCATCCTGATCATGCCGAATTTGTATCCCTTATCCAGTTTGTCACCTGGCTTGATTTTTTCATTTTTGATTGTATCAACCCACTTTGTTGCTATCTGGACGACCGCACCGTCTATTTTTTTGTTTTTTAAAACCAGAGTGTTCCTTTCATTTTCATATATATATTCCGCCTTGTCCGTGTAGGGCTTGAGATTGAATAAAAGATTCAAAAATGCCGCCATCATCGATTTGTTTTCTTTCACACTTCTGTAAACATTTTTTTTTACCACCCCGTCGAATGGTATCCTGTTGTAATGAACACTGAACGGAGTCATGAATATGCCGATCACGAGATTGTATTTGGTTCCCGGGTCATCGAGAAGCTCTTTTAAATAAATCCTTTTACCCTTTTTAATCGAAATCGGAACCTCCCCCGATTTTGAAATTTTTTTTATATAAAGCACATACCCGTCTGCAGGCGCGACTATATTATCTCCTGCGGGTATCTTCCTCTCGGGGTTTCGCAAAAAAAAGAAAAATCTGTAAACAAAAAACAATGGAACCAGCGAGGCAAAGAGGCCGATCCAAAAAAAAAGATTGAAATTTAAAATTCTGAAAATCAACGGCATTTCCATAAAATGGCCCTTTAATCGAACTTCAGGAAAAAATTAATGAATTTCCGCGTAAATTTTTCTTTAAAAAAAATGCTCAATATCTTCAAAGGTATCCAGAACATAATAACCATATAAACAAGGAGTAATATCATTGAACTGTATTTGAAATCGGTAATAAATTTTTTAAATCCGTTTGTCCGCATTTTAATCCACTACCCTTGAAATCTTTCTGAAAAATATCATTGAAACCGCAAAAAAAATCACACCGAAACCAAGCAGGGCAAACACATTGGGTAATATCTGCATAACAGTGTAATCCCTGACAAAAATATTGATGTACCCGTCAAGAGCCCAACCCTGGGGCACACACAAACTTAAATACTGCATGAATACGGGCATGATAAATTTAGGCACCATTATGCCGCCGATAATTGTCATAATTATTATCACCAGCGCGGAAAACGATGCGGCAAAAAACAACGTTCTGGTTGTTGTTGCCAGCAGCAAACCGAAACTTATTGCTGCAAAAGAAAGGCTGGCTGTTATTAGAATCAGTCCTGGAATATTTTTTATCACCAGTCCTGATGTTCCGAATAACGGAAGGATATAAACACCGAGTACAAACATTATTGCAGCCTGTAGCAAATTTATTATAAAGAAGGGAATGAACTTCCCTGCTATAATTTCAAAAGAACTCACCGGCGTTATTTTTATCCTGGTAAATACACCGCTTTGCCGCTCTGTCAACATATTGATAGTTATAATCTGCACAATCCAGAATAAAGCAAAAATCGTCCAGGCCGGCACATTCTGCTGGACAGAATTCGGGAAAACGGTTGATTCGGATTGCCTTAAATAATATATTTCCTTTACCCGCAAGCCTGCGTTATTTTTTACCACGGACGAAAAGCTGCTCCTGTTTTTACCGGCAGATTCACTGCTTATTCCATTTATTTCATCGTTCAGACTGATTATGCTCTCATTCAGCTCATCTATGCTTGAAGTTGCCAATTTGTCAAAGATGGCTTTTGTCTTGTCATCCGTCTGAATTGTACCGATTTCCTTAAGTTCGTTTTTCAATTCGTGTCTTTTCCTGACTGTTTCTGCAAGTTGTTTGTTTAATTGATCCAGCCTTTCCTTTTTAATTCCATTAAAAACATCTTCGGTTATATTACCTATGCTTTGAATAATCGATGCCTGGACAAGCATTTGAATGGAATTTGTAATATTGGAGGCAAAATCATGAGGCAAAACCGGATCGATGTAAATCGTAATTTCCGATTTTTTCTCAAATTTTAAAGCTTCGCTTGCATCAGCAGGAATGTTCACGACAATTTTATAATTGCCTTTAGACAACTCTTCTTTCGCTCTTTCAAGAGTCAATACAGATCCATTCAAACTGGTAACCGGATTAAAATACCCGGTTTTTATTATTCCATTGATAATTTTATTTCCTGTGTCCCCCGTGTCATTGTTTATAACAAGAATGTTCAATTTATCCTTTTTATCAACCGATGCAAAAACTCCCTGCATCGCCACAGATAAAATCAAAATAAAACAGGCAGGAAGGATAAACAGAAGGATAAATCCTGCAGGGTCCCTTAATAAAAGCATGAATTCTTTTATGATAATTGCGATTAATCTTTTCATCAAATTCCTTCTTCCAGGCTATCCCTTAAATGCCTTCCGGTTATATCAAGGAATATGCTTTCAAGATTCGGTTCCACTACATTTATTAATTCTACTTTAATCCTGTGCTTTTTTGAAACGGTTTCAATATTTTCCATAACTTTTAATGATTCTTTCTGGGTATTTACGAAAACTTCAAGATCATTTTTAATTAGTTTAACATCATATATATTTTTAACTTTTATTAATGATTCATAATATTTTTTTTCATATTTTGATTTAATCATGAACCTGATTTTTTTGTACCCGTATTTTTTAACAAGGACATCAGGACTGCCTTCGAGTAATATTTTACCCTTATCAATTATGGCTACATGATCGCAAAGTTTGGTCGCTTCTTCCATGTAATGGGTCGTATATAAAATTGTTGTTCCCTGCTTTTTTAGATTTAAAACTGCTTCATAAATCAGATTGCGGGATTGAGGATCGATTCCAACAGTAGGCTCATCCATAAGAATCAATTTTGGATCATTTATCAATCCTATTGCAAGATTTAATCGTCGTTTCATTCCTGTTGAATAATTTTTCACAGGCTCATTCTGCCTGGAATGCAGCCCTACCAGTATGAGAAGATCATCAATATGCTTCATTAAATTCGTGTTCTCTACATTATACAACCGGCCGAAAAACTCCAGGTTTTCCTTTGCAGATAGTTTCGGGTAAAGTGCCAGTTCCTGCGGGATATATCCCAGAAAATTTTTTATATTCTTTTTTGACAATTCACCGCTGAAATTTATTTGACCACCTGTCGGTTTAATCAACCCGGATAACATCGATAATGTTGTTGTTTTGCCTGCACCGTTGGGCCCCAGCAATCCGAATATTGTCCCTTTTTGAATTGTCAGATTTAATCTGTCTACTGCATTTTTGCCTGCACCTTTATATTTTTTACTTAAATCAATCGTTTTTATTATCCCGTCTTTTTTAGCGGCGTTTTTTGGTTTTGCATTTATATTATACAGT
This sequence comes from Spirochaetota bacterium, assembly GCA_046703745.1. Taxonomy (GTDB): domain Bacteria; phylum Spirochaetota; class GWE2-31-10; order GWE2-31-10; family JAFGQB01; genus CAZHHK01. The sequence goes on along the minus strand of JBJKSS010000515.1, from coordinate 2,940 downwards.
GCAGATTTATGATACGAGGCTACCGCACATTCATTGAATCTGTTTATTACTGCATATTTCAGTTTTAATCCGTTTAATAATTCTTTAACAGCATTAAAATCCCTGTACGGCACTTCATCCGGAATTGAACTGATTAATGCCTGTTGGTCAATGCCCTTTTTTTTTGCATAATCCAGAATGTAATTAATGCTGTCCTTTTCGTCAAATAATTCCCTTGGATGTGTAAGCCCAATTTTTGTCCATAAATAAAATGTACTGAAAAAATTCTTTCCCGTCCATTTCATGATCATAGGCAATGGAGACAGCTTGAAAAAACTGTTATTTACCTTCTCATCTATCAAAAACAGCCTTTTTTGATAGATTTTATTTTCTTTTGTAATTACACCGAGATTTTTATAAATTTTTTCCAACGATTCGGTTTCCATGTAAAATGATACGAACAAATTCCCGTTGACTCCGGTTACCCTGTAAGCTTCATTAATTATTTTTTCAATAATATTTTCATCACCGATATAATCCACTACTCCCGACGATATTATAACGGTTTTATAGCTGTTGTTATCGAACGGCAGGTTCCTGGCATCCGCCTTAATAATGTTGATCCCATGCCTTTTTTTGGCATATTTGATCATTTCTTCATCAAGATCAATACTGTCCACAATGAAGCCGTTATCAGCCAGATATTTGACAAGAACGCCCTGCCCCGCACCGATTATCAATACGGGATTGAATATTTGATTATATATATGTTTGATTGTTTCTGTACCCATATGGCGCTCTTCCATATGCTCCCATACAGGGGCCCATGTACGCCACCAGTTGCTTATTTCATTCATACAGACTTCTTTAATTATATAAAAATTGACAAAAAATATAAAATATTTTAATAATACATGAAACCATGTATAGTATAAATTATTTTTTTTATCAATAAATTAATACTATTATAAACAATAAAAAAATCAGGATTTTTATTTGAAAATCAAATTAATCTATCCAAAATGGCCCAAACTTAAAGAACAGACAGAATTCAACCTGCCCCCGCACGGGCCGGTAAATTTTGCGGCAACAATACCCGCCGGCATCGATATAGAATTCATTGATGAAAATGTTGAAAAAGAGCCCGCTTTAAATCTTGACTGTGACCTTGTCTGTATTTCAATGATGCTGACATGCCAGACCCCGCGGGGCTATGAACTCGGCGATTATTACCGGGCCAACGGTAAAAAGGTGATTTTCGGCGGCATTGCGGTAATGCTTCATACTGAAGAAGCAAAAATGCATTCCGACTGCGTTTTTGTGGGTGAGACGGAAACCAGATTCGCCCAGGTAATAGATGACTTTAAAAACAACAAATTAAAAAAAGAATATAATTACCTCAATGATTATCCTCCGATTGAAAGTGTCATAGGCGCCAGAAGAAGCATATTGAATTATGAGAATTATACTTACCGCGGGGTAAAAATGGTTGATCTTGTTCATGCGTCAAGGGGCTGCAAATTCAATTGTTTCCCCTGCTGCACGGGATATCTGGGAGGGAAAAAATTCAGGCCGCGGCTGATTGAGCATGTAGTGAATGAAATTGCATCTATCGATAATGATAAACTGTTCATCGTTGATAATTCACTTGCACAGGACAAAGAGTGGGAGATCGAATTATTCAAGGCCATTGCACCGTTAAAAAAAAGGTGGTGCTGTCATCCGATCGAAGATGACGATGAAGTTTTAAAATATGCCAGGGAAGCCGGGGCATGGTATGTTTATCAGGCAATATTCGACACATCGGATTATATAAGGAACCGGGTCAGGCGTTACAAGGATCACGGCATCGGCGTTGAAGGAACAATTATCCTGGGGACGGATGACCAGGATGAGGATTACATCAAGAGACTTGTCGATTTCTTGCTGGAAATAAATCTTGACCTTGCTGAATTCACAATACTTACGCCTTTCCCTCATTCACCGATATTCTACAAGCTCCAGGCTGAAAACAGGATACTTCATTACAACTGGAGTGAATATAATGCGGGAAGGGTGGTTTTCCAGCCTGAAAAAATGACCGTTGACTCATTGCAGAACATGTACAATTATGCATGGGAGACTTTTTATAAAGATACCCCGCAGAGGGTCAAAATGGCCAAATTATTTAAAATGCTGAAATAATTACTTAAAGGAGACTTGAGAAATGACGGATTTTGAAATTGAATTAAGGGATAAACTGATTAAACAGTTAAATTTGCATGACATTGATCCTGGCACAATCACAAGGGAAACCCTGTTTTTTGGCGAGCAAGGGCTGGGACTCGACTCAATAGATGCACTTGAAATAGATTATATGGTTGAAAAGGAATATTTCATTAAAATTCTCGCCAGCGAGAGGAATGAATCTACTTTTGCCAATTTCGGCACTTTTGCAGATTTCATTCAGAAAAATTTAAACAGGGACAAGGATTCGATTATCTCTTCAAAAGGATAAAAATTTATAAAAGGAGTTTATTAATGATTATAAGTGACCAGTTTCACAAGCTTGACAAAAGCTACAAGATTGTCAGCTACAAGACGGATAAAACAGGCAAGGCTGTCCCGCAGTATGACGCTCCGCCAATAGCCGGCAAGGAAAAAATGGCTGATGTTTTATATCAGACAAAATACCTGGAAATGATTAGAATGAAAAAGGATATTCTTGAAGGCAGCATAAGCCCGATTAAATTATTAATTGATTTGAACAACATGAATTACGAAGATGTTGCCTCCCGGTTGAAGATTTCAAGAGGCAGCATGAAAAAACACCTGACCCTGGAAGGTTTCAGGAAGCTTACGGTGGAAACCCTTGAGAAATATGCAATGCTTTTTGACATGCCTGTTTCGGAGCTTTTTCAGTTCATTACCCTGAAAAAAGGTGTACAGATCGATCACAAAAATTATCTGGGCAAATTATTC
>JBJKSS010000514.1:0-4412 GCA_046703745.1 Spirochaetota bacterium | reverse complement strand
CTTCCGGCAAAACTTAAATTAAATTGTAAAATATATATCCTGGAAATGCATAATCCTGATATTATCAAATTATATAACCGGAATAAAAATTATCACTTTACTTTCATAATTTAATGATTTAAATTATTCAACATTCCATGCCGGTGTGGTTTAAAATATCCGGCACAAAAGGGGAAGTTTATGGATCGAAGAGATTTTCTGAAAAAAAGCATTGCAATCGGCGGCACTACCGGTTTGGCATTACTTATAGACGGGTTAAATCCGGCAGGCAAGACATTTTCTCAATCCAATATGCAGATTGATCCCAATCTTGTGGCCATCAAGGGCGGTGAGCCGGATGTTATGTTTGACCGGGGAATTGCGGAATACGGCGGCATGAAAAGATTCGTAAAAAAGGGCCAAACCGTTGTTGTCAAACCGAACATCGGATGGAACAGGACACCTGATTACGGCGCCAACACCAATCCGGGGCTTGTAAAAAGGATAATAGAGCAATGCTACAATGCCGGTGCAAAAAAAGTTTATGTGTTTGACAACTCATGTGATTACTGGAAGGATTGCTATACCAACAGCGGTATAGAGAAGGCTGCAAGGGATGCAGGCGCTGATGTGGTTCCTGCAAACAAGGAAAGCTACTATCAAAGCATGAGCATACCGGGTGCAAAAATTTTAAAATCGGTAAAGGTTCACGAGCTTCTGCTTTCCAGTGACGTAATTATCAATGTGCCTATATTGAAGAGCCACGGCTCGACCGGATTGACCATGGCGATGAAAAACCTCATGGGAGTTGTCTGGGACAGGGGCTATTATCACAGCAATGGCATTCACACATGCATTGCGGATTTTTGCCTGTTAAAAAAACCGGCTTTGAATGTTATCGATGCCTATACTTACATGAGATCCGGCGGCCCCAGAGGAATTGACAAAAGCTATACGATCAAGATGAAGAGCCAGCTTATTTCAACCGACATTGTTGCGATTGATGCGGCAGGGGCAATGCTTGCCGGGGTTAAACCTGAAAACGTGCAGTTCATAAAGATTGCGAATGAAGAGAAGGTCGGCAGGATGAATCTTGACACCCTACTGATCAGAAAAATCAGCCTGTAAACCGGCCGGGCACGAATGATGAAACCGAAATCCTTCAGGACAATATTTTCAATTCTTGTTTTCTGTTTTTTTATAATCATATTTTTCGTGTCAAATGACATTATTGCCAAAGCGGGCAATTTTGCGACTCAAATCCAGTTCGTTCCCGCTTTATTGAGAATCATTGCAGGCGGCATGTCTTTAATCTCGATTTTTTTTATCCTGACAATTGTATTGACTTTTATGTTCGGGAGGGTTTACTGTTCGTTCCTCTGTCCCCTGGGAATCATGCAGGATGGTCTTATATTCCTCGGAAAAATTTTCAGGAAAAAACACAAATTCATAAGGCCATTCAACTGGATAAAATTCACGGTTCTATTCGTCACCGCTGTTTCTCTTTTTTCCGGCAGCCTGATCATCATCAATCTGACCGATCCCTATTCTGTGTTCGGAAGAATAACGACCGATATTGCAAAACCGGTTGTTTTGAGCGCGGGCAATTTCATAATCTGGATAATGAATGAACTGAAAATTTATCCGAACATCAATTTCAGCCTGCATAACCCGGAAATTTTTACCGTTTTGACGGGCCTTGCATTTTTACTGACAATTGTAGTTTTTTCACTGGCCAGAGGCAGGCTTTACTGCAACACGATTTGTCCCGCGGGCACCATCCTTGGGCTTGTTTCGAAATTTTCGGTTTTTAAAATATCGATAGATGATACGGTCTGCTCATCCTGCGGTATATGTGAAAAAAAATGCAAGGCCGGGTGCATAGATGCAAAGAATAAAACCGTGGATTTTTCAAGATGCGTCGCATGCTACAATTGTCTTGATGCATGTCCAAAAGATTCGCTGAAATACCGTTTTTCCCCAGCCGGCAAGACGGTAAACGGCAACAGCCGCAGGGAGTTCCTTAAAGAATCCGGCGGGATCGTTGCAGGGATTCTGGCAGTTTCTGGTTTGCCGTTACGATCATTCGCAAGACAAAAACTGCAAAATGGCAGCATGCCCGGCCCGGGAGTTGTCGCACCGCCCGGTGCGGTAAGCTTTGAAAACCTGACTGACCTTTGTACAGGCTGCCATCTCTGCGTAAGCACGTGCCCGACAAAAGTCATAAAACCTGCGTTCCTTGAATACGGCCTGTCCGGGATGATGCAGCCGAGAATGGATTATACGAAGGCATTCTGCGATTATGAATGCACACGTTGTACGAAAGTGTGCCCGACCGGCGCACTGAAACCCCTGAAACTCGAAGACAAAAAACAGACGCAGATAGGCAGGGTAGAACTGACTTTCGCAAGGTGTGTGGTTTTTACAGAAAAAAACGACTGCGGTGCCTGTGCGGAGCATTGCCCAACCGGGGCGGTCTACATGATCACTTACGAGGGGAACCTGAGAAGACCGGTGACCGCTGTTAACCAGTGCATAGGGTGCGGCGCGTGCCAGCATATATGCCCGGTTGTGCCGGAGAAAGCGATCGTCGTAAAGGGCAATCCTGCGCACCTGATTGCCGACAAACCTAAGGTGCTTAACCCGGACCTGAACGGATCCGGCGGCGACAAAAATGTCCCGAAGGAATTTCCGTTTTGATATTATTCATAACTGCTTAAGGTTTAAAATCAATAATAAACCTTGTCCCGTTATCCCTCTCAATTACAATGGATCCGTTTATTTGTTCCACAAGCATTCCTGCAAGCTGGAGCCCGAAGCCCGATGAATTGTCCGGTGAAACATTTTCGGGGATACCGATCCCGTTGTCTTCAAAAACGATGTTCACATGATCGTTTTTTCTTGAAATTTTCAGTTTTATTTCACCTTCATCAAAATCCCCAAATGCATATTTCATGGCATTGGTTATCAATTCATTAAAAATTATTCCCAGGGGAAACAAAATTTTTTCGTTGAGAATAATATCATCTATCAGGGCAGTAATTTTTACAGGTTTTTTTTGCGGGAACACACCAACGATCTCTCTAATAAGTTCGGGAAAATAATCCTTTATCGAAATTTCTTTTTTAAATTCCGTGCAGTATAATTTGTCATATAGTATCCTCATGCCGGATATGCGTTCGGCAGCATTTTGCAGTATTTTTTTCGCCTCGATGTTTTCCTGCATATCCGCCTGTATCATTAGAAGGCTCAGGATGGTAGACATGTTGTTTTTGATGCGGTGATGCACCTCCCTGATGATAAGTTCTTTTTCCTGAAGTAAATTATGTATTTTTATTTCATTTCGCTTTTGTTCGGTTATGTCACGGAATATCCATATCCTTCCATAATTTTGCCCCCTGTTATCAAGAACTGGTGCTTCATACCTGTCGAGGATCGTACCGTCGGTTAGTTCCACTTCATCCTGGATGATTTCCCCGGGATGTTCATTAAGATAGTTGATTTTACCGACAAACTGATCAGTATCTTTTGTCATATTAATAACATACTGGAGCTGGGCATTGTCATCATTGCTTTCTGCAATATCCTGCGGGATTTTCCACAGCCCGACCATCTGCTTGTTCCATAAAATCTTTTTGCCATCTTTATCGACAACGAGTATCCCGTCAATTGAAGAATTCAATTGTGCTTCCAGGAGCGCCGTCTTGTGATGCAGTTCCATTTCAGCCTGTTTACGTTTGGTTATATCGATCACGAATGCGGCAATTAATTCCTGTTCTCCCGGCAAAATTGTGTCCGTTATATATACCGGCACCCTGATGCCGTCCCGCCTCAGGTATTCCTTTTCATAAGGGGTGCAGACTCCCCTTTCACGCAGTTCAAGAATTGCTTTTTCATCCGAAGGAATCCATTCCGGCGGCGTTATTGATCTCCAGTCAACATCACCATTAATTAACTCATCACGGGAGAATCCGATCAAATCAAGGTAATAATCATTGGCTTCTATAATTCTCCCGTCATGGCTTGCTATGATGATCCCGACAATATTGGAATCAACGAATCTTCTGAACCTTTCATTGGACAACTGCAGATTTTTTTCAGCAAGTTTGTGATCAGTGATATCCCTGACCACGCCAAAAACGATCCTTTTTCCCCTGTCCAACTCCGCTATCGAATGAACATACCTGATTTCACCGGTATCAGCGGTTTTAATTTTGAATTCAACATTGTAGGGTTTACCGTCCTCCAGCAATTCTTTCATTGCCCTGTCCAGCATCGGCCTGTATTCCGGCAGGGGAATTTTTTTCACGAATTCATAATCAAACTGATTGTCAGAAACCCCGAAAAGTTTTGCTGCACCGTTAGAACTTTTCATTTTCCCGGAATCAAGATGGAGCTCCCAGCTGCCCGCTCCTGATGCCAGTTCGGCCCAG
>JBJKSS010000513.1:0-3064 GCA_046703745.1 Spirochaetota bacterium | reverse complement strand
CCTGTCGATGACCGGTAGAGTCTCGCGGAGAGCACTGTTTTATTGCCTGCGTTTTGCGAGGAAACACTCAAAATTGATTTCTTATGATCCCAATTACAGGCCCATGCTGTGGAAAAACATGGAGGCCGCAAAAAAAAGCATAATTTCCGCCTTGAAATTTGCGGATATTCTGAAAATTTCGGAGGAGGAGCTTGAGCTCATAACCTCGACGAATGATCCCGTCAGGGGAAGCGAAATCCACTTCTCCATGGGCATTACAATTGTATAAATAACCCTCGGCCAAAAGGGAGCTTTTTACAGGTACAGGGGAGGCTGCGGGCTGGTAAAGGGATTCAGGGTAAAAACCGTTGATACTACCGGGGCCGGCGATGCATTCCTCGGCGGGATACTTTACAAATTGTGCGGCATGACCAGGGAAAGAATATGCGGTCTTGACAAAACCGGGGTTGATTCCATAGTAAGATTTGCCAATGCTGCCGGGGCACTCTCGACAACGGCGAGGGGCGCCATGCCTGCGATGCCCTCTTTGGCTGAAACAAACAGGCTGCTTAAAAAATTTAAAAAAAAGAATAATTGAATAAAATCATTTATTAATGAATATAAAAATATTATTATTAAGGTATTAATGCCTGTTTTCAAGAAAAAATTATGGAATGCACCGAACTAAAAAAAAACATCATAATCATCAGGGACAATCTAGAGAAACTTCTGAAAAATTTGTCAATATCCGGAAACAATTATAATATTATTTCAACGAACCTGGATTCCCTGAGTACCGATATAGCTTCAATTGAAAACAGGGAGAGGTGCAGCAATCTTGTCATAATCGACAGGGCTTTATACAATGAAGAGATCAGGAAAAAGCTGAAAACTTTATTCGTAAGTATTTTCGGTTTTTCAAATCCCCATATACTTTTTCTTTCAAACAAATTCTATTCGCACGAGGAGCATGAAAAAATCATAAGCGAGCAGAATTTTTTTTATCATCTTCCCAGGGAAAAAGATTCCGGCGAGTTTTACTGTTATATTGTCCTTATCATGCAGCATATCGAGGATTTAAAAAGACTCGACAATTACATAATTCATTCTTTCCAGACAATTGTAAACGCCGAGTTAATAGCCCAGCAGAAGTCCAAGATCGAGTCATTGTACAGCCAGCTTGAAACTTTAAGCAGGATAGACATTCTTACAAATGTGCTTAACCGCAGGGCTTTTTTTGACGCCATGGAAGTGGAAAAATCCCGTGCATTGCGCGATTTGTGGCGACTGCAGAATACAGATTTGAAAAATCTGGATCTTAATGCGGACACGACAAAAGCTCTCAGGAAAAAATTCAAATATAAGCCCGACGGAGGATATGCAGAGCATTTCGGCAAATTTTCCTGCCTCATGATCGACATCGACAACTTCAAACTGATTAACGATACTTACGGTCATCTTTCCGGCGATGAAGTATTGAGAAGACTCGGCACGCTTCTCGGTTTAAAAACAATTTTCAGGGAAATCGACATAGTGGGAAGGTACGGCGGCGAGGAGTTCATCGTGCTTCTTCCGGAAACGAGCTCAAGGGATGCTAAAAAGCCGGCAAAAAGATTGGCCGAAAATCTTAAAAAAATCAATTTTAATTTTAGCAGCCAGATAATAAGCGTAACGATAAGTGTGGGCATATCAGAGTTCAGGATTACCGACAAATTCAGCGATGATATAATCCAGCGTGCGGACAAGGCATTATATTATGCGAAAAACAACGGCAAGGACATGATCGTTGTTTACGAAGATGTTTTCAAGGATTGATTATGGATGAAAAAATAAAAATGTATTCACCCTTAACAAGCCCGAAGTGATGATTGGCAACGCAAAGGATCAGTTTGACGAAAAGGGCGAGCTTGTCAATGAAACGGCAATCAGGCTCATCAGCGAACTTTTGCATAATCTCGTCGATCTGGTCAATTATTTTCAAGACAAATAAAACATTCTATACTCTAAAAATATTGCAAGTTAATTTTTGCACTGTACCTGCTTTCTCAAAATTTTTAGCCGATTAATAACAATCAAATTTGTTGTATATTCAAATCATTATCTATTATTTAAATAGTGCATATACACTGTATTATATAGTGTAAAATCACCATATACAAAATACGAGTTCATCAATTATTATCCTTTCATATATTAATAAAACACAACAATAACAAAAATTTAAAAGTACAACACTTGTGATGGAGTTTTATTACTTTATCACTTTTTTAAAAACATTATTTTTTCAGGAGGAATTATTTTATGGAAAAGAATTTTAAAATTTTTTTATTGCTGGCTTCATGCATTATCATGATGTTTATGTATGCTGCATGCCAGCAGCCGGCAGCAAAAAAAAGCAGCAAAAAAAAGGATGGCGGGGGAGTTGTTAGCAGCAGTAGCAGCACGTCACCGGTTATTACACTTGTCGATGATTGTGAGGATGGAGATGCCAATACTAATTTAAATACTGCCTGGTACGGCATTGATGATCATAACAACAAAGATCTTGGCGGTAATTTTGGTAATTCCACTATAACGACTCACATAATGGTCAGCGGTGACGGTGCACCCGGATCAGCTGGAAAATGTGCAGAGTATACATACACACTGCATACGAATTATTCAGGAAGGTTTGTCGCTATGGGTTTTGACCTTTCTAACCCGCAGCTGCCTTCTGATTTATCTGTATTTGACGGGATTACCCTTTATATAAAGGGAGATGGCCACGAGCAAAAAATTATTCTTAGATCGGCAGCCACCGGTGATTACGATGATTATGAATACAAAATTGCCGCTACACCAACTTCATGGACAAAATATGACATACCTTTTACAAGTTTTACACAGGAAGGTTGGGGAGCAGCGGTTACTTTATCTGATGCACTAAAAAAAGTACTGTCTGTTTATTTCAAGGCAAGTTCTACTACTGACGGGGAAAGCGGAGCTGTTTATTTTGACCTTGTTGGTTTTTATTCCAACACAGCTATGAAAATATACTCTTTGATAGATGATTGCGAAGACGGTGATATAGTAACCAACATAGGTT
>JBJKSS010000512.1:0-6336 GCA_046703745.1 Spirochaetota bacterium | reverse complement strand
TGTCCTGTTTGAACCAGATTGAACCGCCAGGTGGAGCCATTTGCAGACCTTGTCTTCACCGACAATTGTATCTATCAGTTCATCGGTGAAATCCTTCGGATGACTTGAAAGGTATTTTATCCATTTTATATCGGTTTCCGCTGCAATCATTCTCAAGAGGCGGGGGAATGAAACGTCGTTTTTGTCACAGCCGTATGAATTGACATTCTGTCCGAGCAGTGTGACCTGCATAACGCCCGATTTTGAAAGACGATTAATATCATCGATTATTTCACTTGAAGGCCTGGATTTTTCGCTGCCCCTGAGGTACGGGACGATGCAGTATGAACAGAAATTGTTGCACCCGTGGCTTATAGTGACATAGGCCTTCATGGGGTTGTCAGGATCGGGGAATGAGCCGGTAAACTCGAGGTCGGTTATGTTTGTGAACGACTTTTTGTCACCTTCAGCATATTCGTTGAAAATCCTGGAAATTTCATTCTTGAAAAATGTACCGATGATCAAATCCGGAGTTTTATCGTGGTCAAAAAATCTTTCACCAAGCCTCTGCGCCATGCAGCCGGCGACGGCAAGAATGAATTTTTTTTTATTCTTCAGGCTCTTGTAATACCCCAGCCTGCCCCATATCCTGTTTTCAGCTGTTTTTCTCACGGAACATGTATTGATTATCACAATATCCGCGTCCATGCTGTCGTCCGCTTCGGCATAGCCGTTTTTCAAAAGATTGTCCGCCATGCCGGCAGAATCGGCCCTGTTCATCTGGCAGCCGTAAGTTTCTATATAAAATCTTTTCATTGGGTTCAAGGATAAATCTATTGTTCTGCTTTTGCAAAGAAAGGTATACTTTTTTTTATGACGAATTTCTTCCTGCCGTTTTCCACAACATCTTCGATTATGGCAAAATTACCACTGCCTGTGTAAACAAGTCTCTGATTGTTTTTAATATTATTATTGATCCTTATTTCTCTCATTATGCAGTCAAAGTGGTAATACTCTTCCTTTTGGGGATTGCGTATCGAATTGGGCATATCATTTATGATCCTGCTGCATTTCACGCATGTTTCTTTTTTAAGCGATTTTATTGTATATGGAATTATTGTGCGCGGTACTCTCTGTATCCTCTGCTTTGGCCTTGTTCCCTCATCACGATTTTTCTGTATTACATTTTGATATTTTTGCTTGTTCTTGAAATTTTTTTGGTTTTGATTTTGATTTGACTTATTTTTATTTTCAAAAGGATTAAAGCTGAATTTCCTGTTTTTTTTATTTCCCCTTTTCTGATTACCGAACCGGCGCAGTTTATTATCAAACGGCTTGTTACTCTCCGGGGGCTTCTGTTCTTTATTGACATTTGTTGAGACGACCTTCAGATCGTCATGGCTCCGCTTTTTACTATAAGAATTGTTAAAGTTGGTATTTTGATAATGGCGCTGTTTGTTCCTCTTGTCAAACCCTTTCCTGTCATCTCGCTTTTTATTACCGTTATTATAAAAATTCTTGTTGTCATTCCTGTTATTCATCATATTCCCAAAAGCTCTGTTGTCAAAAGCCAGGCAATCCTTGAAATAGCCAATTGCAGGTATTCATTTGTATCAATTTTTCTTTTCAAATCCTTGATCCTTTTAGGATTACTGTGTCTTGCTTTTTTAACCATCGTATAATACCCTCAAAATGAAAATAAATCAATCAAAATATTGATTTTTCAACCACTTAATTTCGTAACCGCCCAATAATTTGTTGAAAAAAATACAAATAACATCGATCCTGCAATCATAACCGGAATAGTTTTCTTTTGAAAAAAAGAAATCGATTGCATTTTTCAAATTATTTATTTTTCTTAATCCTATGGATTCGACCGGCTCCCCAAAGCTTTTAGAATGTCTTAATTTGACTTCTGTAAAAATTATCGTCCTTTTTTCAATTCCTATTAAATCAATTTCGCCCCATTTTGTAAAATAATTCTGAAAAATCACGGAAATCCCGTTTTTTTCAAGATATTTCCTTGCCATGTCCTCGCCGAATTTGCCGATTTCACGTTTGTTCATTTATTCTGGTATTCATCCTTGTTCAAAACCCTTACAATGAACAGATCCTGTTCCTCCTTGAGATCCTTCGTTATATTCTCTTCAATTTTTTCGCCAAACTCGTCTATTATGACCCTTACCACAGGGCGCAGGGGAGCGTTTGAATTAACCGAAATTACGGTACAAATAGAATTGTTGTTCAACTGGAGCACTGTCCCGGGAGGATAGATCGACAGCGTGGTGAGGAATGACCTCAAGACATCCGGGTCAAATTTGTTTTTTGCCTCGGCAAGCACCGACTTCATTGCCATATAGCCGGTTTTGCTTTTGCGGTAGGCCCGGGGTGATATCTGGGCCTCAAATGTATCCGCAACGGCAAGTATCTTCGCAAACAGCCCGAGCTTTTCGCCCTTCAATTTTCTGGGATACCCGTTCCCGTCATACTGCTCCTGGTGCTGAAGCACGGCATCAAGAATACTTTGGTTGAAAATACTCCCTCTGTTCATATCCTTGTAGGCAATTATGGGATGTGATTTAATCAAATTGTATTCTTCATCTGTCAATTTGTTGGTCTTGTTAAGGATCGCCTGTGGAATTTTAAGCATCCCTATGTCGTGCAGGAGTCCGGCCATTGCAAGGCTTCGCAGTTGCCTCGGGTCAAGCTTGAGCTGTTCCTGCCCTATTATGGAAATAATCGTGGAATTAATAGAATGAATAATTATGAACCCGAATTCTTCATTTTCAATACCCATATATGAAAGAAAATCATTCTTGTGATTTTTAACCAGATCGAGTATTTTGTCTATTATGTCTTCCAGCTTGTTCTTTTCGAATTCCCCTGTTTTAATATAAGTCTCAGCAACATCACTGAACATATTGAGACATGCATAATAATTGTTGACATACTCCGGTATATTGATATTTTTTTCCGTCAAATCGATGTCATCCCTGTCGGGTTTTGATTCTTCAACAAGTTCTCCTTCTGTAAGGAGTTCCTTTACTCCCCATCTTATAAGCCTGTTATAATCCGACTCCTTGATTGGTACAAGAGCAGGTATAAGGGTATTATATTCGCCTGTATACAATGGTTTCGAAAAAACCATGCCTATTTTAATCTCTTCAATCGGTATTTTTTTTGTCATATCCGGGCTCCATTTTATTTGTTTTCAGAATACAGGATAAAATATCGGCAACAATTTTATATACTTCATACGGTATTTCCTTGCCTACCTTAAACAACGATTCATATTCAAAAAAAGATTTGTTTTCCATGATCCTCACGTTGTTTTTTTTGGCCTGCTCAATAATCTTTTTTGCCAGGTCACCCGTACCGTAGCCGGTAATCACCGGCGTATCTATATTCTCGTTGAAATATTTAATCGAAGCGGCTTTTAATTTGTCTTTTTTCATTTTAAATCTTTATATCAATATTTTTATCGAAACAATTCATTATATTGCCCAAAAATTCATTCTTGTCATCGGTTATTTTCAAAAAAATATTCTTGCTCCTGCTTTTCAGGGCGCCTTTTATTTCTGTAAGGAATTCATCCTGATTTATACTTTCAGCTTTACCGACAAGAATATTGATCGATATCTTGCTGAAAGCGCCGATATTAATAAATACTTTAGCCATTCTGTTAAAAAACGGTAAATCAAACAGGAAAAAAAAATTTTTGTTTTCTCTGCCCTGAAAGTAAAAACCTCCCTTGCCGTCTTTATCTATACTATCAATTATTGTACTAAAATTTTGAAACAAATTAAATTCTTTTAATTGATTTTCCAAAAAATGATGCTTTTTTTCATCATTAATATACAATTTATCGATAAAATCCGTCAATTTTTTGATATCTTCTTTAAAATCGGGTTCCTTGTCATTTAAAACCCTGTTGAACAGGTTTTTTTCATTGATGGTTATTTCATTATTTTTTATAGTCGCCGAATAAAATTTATTTTTATCAAGGATATTGGGTATCTCAAACTTTTTGCCGGCAATGGAAATCAAAGTTGACCGCGGGCCGGTTTTAATGATTTTTACAGGTAATATTTTACTTAGATTATTTTTTAAAAGATTCAAAAGTTCAGCAGAAAGAATGACTTTCATAAGTTTTTTATAAACAAACAGGGCAGCATTATAAGGAATGCTGCCCTGACAAATTATATATTATTCTTTTGCAGATTTATCTTCTTTAGGATTACCGGATGATGCCTTTGTTTTTGAAGCAACCGAGGTCTTGCCGTGATCTTTCACGACGATCTTTTCCTTGATTACTGCACTCTTGCCGCTTCTCTCCCTGAGATAATACAATTTTGCCCTTCTGACCTTCCCGCTTCTCACAAATTCTATTTTTGCTATTTTCGGTGAATACACGGGGAATGTTCTTTCAACGCCGATGCCGTATGAAATTTTCCTGACCTTGAAGGTTTTTGACAGTCCGCTGCCCTTTATTGCTATAATATAGCCTTCAAATTTCTGTACTCTTTCCCTTTTTCCTTCAACTATCTTATAATGGATTTTTACAGTGTCACCGACTTTTATATTTTCGGCCCTGCCAGAATATTCATCATAAATTTTTTGATCTACCTTGCCGCTTTCGGCATTGGTTGCCAGCCTTGAAGCAATTTTATCAATGCTTCTTTTTTTTATTTCCTGAAGTATCCCCATTTTTTATTTCCTCTCTTGTTTCATTTATTAATTTTAATGTCTTATCATCAAATTTCGACAAATTATTTTCAATCAAATCGCTGCGATAGATCAAGGTTTCCCTGATCGAATCTTTCAGCCTGAAATCTTTTATGTTCCCGTGATTGCCCGATAAAAGCACATCCGGCACGGTGAACCCGCGGTAAACAGCGGGCCTTGTATACTGCCTGTATTCCAGCAGGTTTTTTGTAAAAGACTCTTCCTCAAGGGACTCCCTCCTGATAACGCCCTTCAACTGCCTTGCAACAGAATCAATAAGGATCATTGCAGGAAGCTCTCCGCCTGTCAGGACATAATCACCCAGACTGACCTGTTCATCGACAAACCCGGTGACTACCCTCTCATCTAGGCCTTCATAATGACCACAGATTAATACAATATTTTTATACTTTGTCAAGTTAATTATGTAATCGTGGTCTATAATTTTACCTTTTGGAGAAAAACAGATTATTTTTCTCCTGTATTTCGGAACCTTTAAATCTTCGAGTGATTCTACCACTGGCTCGGGCCTCAGCACCATGCCGGGACCTCCGCCGTAGGGCATATCGTCAACCTGCCCGTATTTATTAAGGGCGTGATCACGAATATTTTTAACTGTTATACTGAAGGCTTTTTTATCCAGCCCCTTTTTGATTATGCTATGCGCACAGAAACTTTCAAAAAATTCCGGAAATAAGGTCAAAACATAAAATTTTGTCAATCAAAAAAACCTTCAAACTGATTAATATCTATTATCCCATTTTCTATATCTACATTATCGATATATTTCATCAGCATCGGATAAAAGATTTCCTTTTCTCCGTGCCTTACGCTCAACAAATCACAGGACCCAAGGTTTTGTACCGATTCAATCACGCCTACAATTTGTTCTTTATAACGGAGCCTGCAGCCTGTCAAATCCTGGGTGTAATATTCGTTGTTTCCCAGAGGCTCACCCGATGCCCTGTCTATATAAATATAAACCGACCTGAATCTCTCAACGTCATCAATTTTGTCATATTTTTTCAATTTTATTATTATATTATTAATCTTTTTATGAGAATATTCCAGCTCTTCTTCAACAAACTGATCATTAATCAATAAAAAAATTGTTTTTAACTTTTTATATCTGTCAGTATTATCGGTTAAAGGGAGAACCGATAATTCCCCCTTTAAACCATGCGGTTTGGTTATAAAACCGACCTTTAAATAACTCATATTCTTATCATTAATCGATAATATCCAGTAAAATTCTCTTGTTCCTCTTATTGGATACGGCGCTTAAAATGGTTCTGATTGATTTTGCGATCCTTCCGTGCTTGCCTATGATCTTTCCAATATCCGGTTCATCCACTGATAATTCTATAATGGTAGATTTTTCACTCTCAACGACATTGACCTTTACCTTGTCAGGGTAGTCAACCAGTGACTTTGCAATAAATTCCACAAGTTCTTTTTCATCCATAATACTGCTCCTTTTTTGAGTTGATCTTGAAATTCAATTTTAAGCTTTTTCTAAAAGTCTGCTATCAAAGCGAAAACCCTTTTTATTCAACAATTTTCTCACAACATGAGTGGGCTTTGCTCCCTTTAAAAACCACTCTTTTACCTTTTCGGTGTCGAATTTCAACT
>JBJKSS010000511.1:0-2732 GCA_046703745.1 Spirochaetota bacterium | reverse complement strand
TATGAAAATCAGCTATTATTTTGATTTTATTTTCCCTCCCCGTACAGATTTATTCCCGATTCCCTTATAATCTGAGTTGTAATGCATTTTTTAAAAATCGTTTCCTTTGCATAGATGAAGGAGTTTGACTTCGACCGGGTGAGCGCCGTATAGAGTATTTCTCTTGTTAAAAGCGGATTTGTCTCATTATCCGGCAATACGACAAGTATTTTACCGTACTCCGAGCCCTGGCTCTCGTGCACAGTGATTGCGAATGCAGTGTCGTGCGGAGGAAGAAAATCAACCGGATATGAAACGAAAGTGTCATTCCTTTTAAAAACAGCTCGGACTAACCCTGTTATATCCTTTATAATCACCCCGGTGTCACCGTTGAACAATTTTTTGCCGTAATCGTTCCTGTTTATTATTACCGGCATTCCCGGGAAATATGACGATGTGCCGCTGGTTTTCTGGCCTTCAAAATAGTTTTTAATTACAGAATTAATATAATTCACCCCGGTTAAGCCTTCTTTTACAATAGATAGTATTTTGCTATCTTCCATGATTTTAAAAATTTTTTCAAGCTTTTCATTTATTTCCTTTGTCTGCCCGGTTTTTGAAAGATCGTCGATGAGTTTTAGATAACCGGCATCAATAAAATGATTTTTTATCCAGTCGATTAACATCCTGTGAAAATATTCTCTGGATGTATCATCGGCTTTAATGAACAACGCACCCGGATTTTTTGAATGCTCTTTAAACATGTTGCCGGTTTGATTTTTCAGACCGACAATTGTCAGTTGATTCACAACATCTGTGTCGCCCAGGTTTATCATGCCGGCAATTTTCAGGATATCGAAATTTGTTCTGTAGCATTTTTCGAGAAGCACTATTCTGTCCGTTGTCTTATGAATGTTTTTCGTTTTTTTATAACCATTTAAAACCTTCAATATTGCATCACTGAATGATTCCTCAAAATCGGCGGGCACAAGGTCGGCAAGTACGGCACCGGCATCAACAGACGGTATCTGGTTTTTGTCCCCGATAAAAATAATTTTTGCATTGTCCGGCAATGATTTTAAAAGTTTTGTCATCAGCACAAGGTCGACCATTGAAACCTCGTCGACTATGAGAACTTTTGCCGGTAGCCTGTTGTTTTCATCATAAGTGAAATCATTCTTGTACTCTGAAAATTTTAAAATCCTGTGGATTGTCTCGCCTTGAATTCCCGTAATTAATTTTTTTAAGCTTTCATCTTTTTCTTTTTCCGCATTCAAAAGTATCGACTCGGTCAATCTCTGGCTCGCCCTGCCTGTCGGTGCCGAGAGTTTTATTTTTAAAGGATCAACGCCTGTTTGAACGAGCATTTTGATGAGGAAATAAATTATGAAAGTTTTTCCCGTGCCGGGCCCGCCTGAGATAATAGTAAAATTGTTCTGTAAGCCCAGATAAACGGCGAGCCTTTGTTTTTCATCTAGGCTTGATGAAATTATGTCATTTAAAATTTCAGGTGCGATTTCTGTTTTAGAGGAGTTTGACAGAAGGCGATCCAGCTGACTTTTTAATTCCTTTTCATGGATGAAATATTTTTGGAAATAAAGATAATTTCTGCCGTTGTATGATTTTAATATCAGCGGCTTGTAATCATTTTCGCTTGATCCGATTAATTTTTTGAACTCATCACGGTTGTCTGTTATTTCTTTTGCCGATTTTTCCGCCAATTGTCTGTCGCCGGTCAACAGGTAAAGCTTTTCGAGAATATGTTTTTCTTCCAGTTTGATGCAAATACTGCCGTTTTTCAGTGAATCAAACATGCAGAGAAGAATTAAGAATAAAGTTGTTAATTTGTCCCTTTCCTTTATTCCGGAGAATTCCATGAGGTCACGGATTGTATAATAATCAATGCGGCTTAAATTTAACTCTTCAAAGGCATTTTCATTTAAATTGTCAAAATTGAATATGTCGTTAAAATTGTAATAAATTTTTTTTGATTTTTCCATAAAGCGTGGTCATTATAAATTTTAAAACAACCTGTGTCAAACAAATATATCTCATTGAAATATTTGCCGTTCAAAGTTTGCCATAATTTTTTCAGGATAATTCGCCCGGAATTTAATTTTCATATTATAATTATCTATAGAATAAACTTTTATGAAAAGGCACAAAACACAGAATAATATTCTCGAAACCGTCCGTACCCAGATAAATTTAAAAGATCCGCCTGAAACAAAAAATACATTTGAAAGATTATTGAAGGAAGGATTTCCCGAAGAAGAAGCCATAGAATTAATATGCGGTGCGATCAGCATTGAAATTTACAGGGCATTGCAAAATAAAATTCCATTTAACAACGACAAATATATAAGAAGGCTCAATAGCCTGCCCGATCTGGAAATTGACTAAAGCAATGATTATTCTTCCAAAACGTCAGTATTCTTCAACAATGAGATTATAATCATGGAAAACGTCCGGTTCATTATTCTCAAGGAAAGCGATAATTTTTTGTCCCCTTTCGACTGCATGGTTATATGAATTGGATATAAAAACGGCACCGATTACACTGGAATTATAATAATCCTGATAATCTACCTCTGCAACGGATGTCTTGAACCGGCTCCTTATTTTTTCCTTAATGCTGTTGACAATGCTTCGCTTTTCCTTCAGTGATGAAACAGGGTGAAATCTCAACTCAATCTTAATAATTCCTACATACATTACTTATACTTGAAATTCTTTCAAATTGCTGATGTAAT
>JBJKSS010000510.1:0-8428 GCA_046703745.1 Spirochaetota bacterium | reverse complement strand
CTACAGGGAAGAGTTAACAGCGATCCTGAAAGATATCGGCAGACAGGGTGAAAAACTGAAAAAATCAAGACAGCTTGCCGATCTTGAAGGGTACAAAAAATTGGTTCGGGAATTTTTAAAAATATTTCTTGCAATGTCCGAAAAAAAGGAAAAGATAGTCCTGTGGGACAGGAATAAAAAAGAAAAAATTGCAAAGGTTCATCTGGAAATAATCAACAGTGAACTGCAGGAATTGACCAGAATTTTTTTCATGGAACAGCAGGATACTTTTGCATTCGCCCGTAAAATCGATCATATCGAGGGGCTATTAATTAACTTATTTTCATAATATTTAAGGAGAAATTTAGAATGAACGGCAACGGTCTTGATTATATAGAAAACCTGAGGGAGCTTGAAAAGCTCGAGGACAGGGATTTTGAAATTAAGAAGAAGGAAAAAAAAGATCACAAGATAGAGAGTGATGATGTTTTTTACAGGATAAAGATGACGTACAATAATTATTCCAAAGTCTGCAAAACCAAGACGGAAAATATTAAACGAGGTTATTTTGTCATCGTGCCCACCCAGTATGGAGCCGAAATAGGCATTATACAGGGAAGGGTGAATGATATGGACGATGTTCTTTCGCAGGATGAAATACTCCCGGTGATAAGACTGGCCACAAAACAGGACAGGGAAAAATACAGGGATAATTTGCGCAGGTCAAAAGAGGCTTATGATATCACGATGAAAAAAATTGATGAGCATGAGCTTGAAATGAAACTCATCAACGTGCATTATTTCCTTGAAGACTCGAAAATGCTGTTCAATTTTACTGCTGACGGCAGGATAGATTTCAGGGAACTGGTCAAGGATCTTGCTTCAATCTTTAAAACCCGTATAGAACTGCGCCAGATCGGCGTAAGGGATGAGTGCCGCATCATGTCCGGGTACGGCCACTGCGGCCGCCATTTTTGTTGTTCCAGTGTCTGCAATGAGTTGAATCCCATCACCATCAGGATGGCCAAGGAGCAGAATGTTACACTTAATTCCCTGAAAATAAGTGGAGTGTGCGGCAGGCTGTTATGCTGCCTGTCAAACGAATTCGAAGCTTACATGAAGGAGAAGGAGAATTTTCCGCCTCAGGGTGCAAGGATAAAGGTTGACAACGACTGGTTTATAGTTGTGGAAGTTAATATTCAAACCCGGATGATAAAACTGATCATGCCTGAAACAGACAGATTTATGTATGTGCCGGTTAAATCGATCAATTATAATAAATCAAGGAATATCGGCTTCTTAAACCAGCCGGAAGACACAGGGGAATAGTTTAAAATTCTACGATCATGTTTCTTTTGAATTCTGTGGTATTGCCATTATAATCTTCTACAACCAGCTTGAACCCGATAACCTTTGGCAGGGATATGAAATCTGTCAGGTAATAATCGAAGGCAGTATTATTTGAATAAATTTCTTTCAGGCTTCTTTCATCCTGGTTCACAAAATCGTTCTCATGCCTTGTCATGGTATCAAATTTTATTGCGGCGATCTCCTTGCCGTCAACGTAAGCCGTAATTTTGTAGGGGTTCAATTTGTAATCCGAGCCGTTTATTCTGTCATAGCAGTTAACATAAAGTTTACCGCCCTTTATTATCTTGTTGTTGCTGTAGTCTGTCAGAGATATCTTTTTGCCTTCCGTGATAAAATATACATCCTCTATGACAGGAGCGGCAGTATCCGTTATATTGATGATCGATAAGGGATTCAAAAATGACTTGGTGATTATATTTTGAATGTCTATGTGTACCATCGGGGTCGTTGGGAACCCGGAATTTCCGGTTATGCCCACGATGTCATCTTTATTGTAATATATTTTTCCGGTATTTATGCTGCCGTCTTTAAGATGTGCAAAAAAATACCTGTTGTTATTCTTAAAATCCTGGATAACAACAAAATTGCCGATACCGTATGACATATCATTATTCATGCAATTGCTGGAAAAAATCATTTCTCCGCTCACCGGCACAGGGACATTTTTGTCTTCTCCGCCTATATCGATGCCGGTGTGGTAAAAATTGGCAAAATTGTTAATCAGGTAATTGACGTTGATGTTCTCGGGAACAATGTTAACCAGGGCGATTAATGTAATTACCAATAATATGTTTTTTTTTATCATGAAGCATCAAGCTCCATTTTTATTACCCGGTCCGCAGTTTTGAAAAAGAAAGATTTGCTGCTCGTAAAAATAATATCATTAATTTCATCGTTGAATTCTTTGTAAAATAATTTTCTTCCTTTAAGTGTGTAGGCTGTCAGGCAATTGAGGTTGTTGTAAACAGTATATACCAGGATATCCCCTTTGCCGCTTATTGATATCTTTTTTATCGTACCATTTATCCTGATTCTTCCATGACTGTTGTGCTTAAAATCATAATAATCTATGCCGCTGTTGCTTTCATAAAAAAGTTCACTGTTTGTTATTTTCATGAAAATCCTGTATCTCATGTTATTGCCCGTATCGAACCTGTTGACAAGACTCATTCCCTTTTTGTTGAATATTTCCATGTATTCCGGGTACAAGCCGCTGCAGACAGCAAAAATTGTGCCCTTGCTGTTAATGCAGTTGGATTTTGTGATTTTTATCCTGGAATTTTCAGACGTCGTCTCAAACATGATTTTGCCGTTTGAAGAAAAATATTTTGATTCGCCATCCAGTGTGGAAACCAGTACATTGTAGGATTTATCAAAACTGACGGATGTTATTAATGACGGGAAGTCTATCTGCCTTATCAGTATTTCACCGTTGACCGTATAAAGTGAAAATCCCATTCCACTTAAATTGATAACTGCAAAGAGTGGCAAATTTTCGGGGATAAAAGGATAGCCGGAAGTTTTTAATGTTGTCAAAAGATCGCCTTTTGCGGAATAAATTTCAATCATGTCCCCTTTCTTGTTGTATATGGTATAAAACAATTTGTTCGCCTTGATGAAATAATCATCACCCGCAGACACATGATTTATAACCTCACCGTTTAAATTGAAATAATAGCAATCCTTGCCGTCATTGAAAAAAAAGTCCGGAGTTGAATTCTTTTTTAACGTATATTCATCGAGGTTTATTATTTTGCTTAAATGATAAATACTTTTTTTGTAAACTTTTACCGGCGATAACAAGAAGTAAAACAGAAAGATGCCGGAAAATAATAAAAAAAGTAAAATGATTCTTTTCATGCTTGCGTCTTTATATAAACATTTTTTCAGGCAGACTGTAAAATAAAATATTGTTGAAACAGGAAATCTGTTTTTTTATTCAGCCAAATAATTAAAGCAATCGATCCTGATTGTTTTATAATGCAGGATATGTATTTGTTTCAAATATATAATAAATAAATATTATTTACAAGATTTTTTAAAAAATATAACAAATAATCGAGCACTTTGTTAAAATTAGGATGGACAAATTCTTTAAAATTTACTATTTATATTCTAGTAATATTTTACGGGGCATAGCGCAGCCTGGTAGCGCGCTTCGTTCGGGACGAAGAGGCCGGAGGTTCAAATCCTCTTGCCCCGATATTTAAAATGAAAAGTCAGCAAGTTTATAGATCATTTATTAATAAATTTTTTATCAACCTGTGGATTTGAAACGAAATGAGCGGCATCAAAAAGGCTCATAATATTGAGGCTTTTTGATGTAAAACCGCAAGGAAGCGGTTTTAGCGAATGCAGGCGGGTCGGAAGGCGCAGAC
Source organism: Spirochaetota bacterium (assembly GCA_046703745.1). Classification (GTDB taxonomy): domain Bacteria; phylum Spirochaetota; class GWE2-31-10; order GWE2-31-10; family JAFGQB01; genus CAZHHK01. The sequence goes on along the minus strand of JBJKSS010000510.1, from coordinate 4,700 downwards.
ACGAAGTCTGCGACTGTAGACCCAATTCCTCTTGCCCCGAATTTATATAAATAAAAGTACTGGCCATTTAGATTTATCAATTCATGCAATGAATAAAGAATAAGCCAAGGATTTGAAACGGAGTCATCCCGATTTAATAATCGGGATGAGGTTTTTTGTGTAAAACGGCACGGATGCCGTTTAGTTGACGCAGGCGATAATAAAACATGATCCCAGCAGAAGCTAATAAAAAAAACTGCCACTAAATTAACGATTATTAATTCAGCGGCAGGGTCAATCATCGCCTAGGGGAATCGAACCCCTCTTGCCGGGATGAAAACCCGGTGTCCTAACCGATAGACTAAGGCGACATTTTATTGATCTGTGTTGGATTCGAACCAACGACCCACGCCTTAAAAGGGCGTTGCTCTACCAACTGAGCTAACAGATCATTTCTTAATCAAGTGGCTCGGAATATATCACATCATTTTTTATATGTCAATCCGTTTTATCTTTTTTAATCATCAAATTTCATCCTGCAGTCCGAGCTCCGTTACCCTGCCGGTCGGTATTCCGAAATAACTTTTGGCCTCCCTTGAATTTCTCGAAAGAAAAATATAAAGGTTCCTGCGCCAGTTTGCTATTTTAATCTTACCGGAATTTATTAATGTGACATGGCCAAGGTAGTAGCTTATGGATTCAGGCGTTACATCCAGGCCCTTTGCCCTTCTTAAAGCTTCCGGTATATTTGGCTGCTCCATGTAGCCGTAATGCGCAAGTGCCTGGTAAAAACCAAACCCGTATGATTTAATTGTCAGTCTGTTTTTTTTGTTGGCAAACGGAACCCTTTCCACCACGATTGAAAGCAGGATTACTTTTTCATGCAACACCTTGTCATGCTTGACATGATGCAGCAGTATCCTGGGAATGACGAACGGGTTTGCCGTTAGAAAAACACTTACACCGTTGACACGGTGTATATCGTTTGTTTTTAGCTGTTCGATGAATATCTTGACAGGCAGCATGCTCCGTCTTATTTTCTTCTGTAATTCTTCACTTATTTTTTTCCATGTGGACATTATATAAAAAACCACCAGGCTGATAAGGATCGGCACCCAGCCTCCATGGAATATTTTAACAACGTTCCCTGACAAAAAGGAGATATCAATGACAAGGAACACTCCGCTGACCAACAGCGCTTTCCATAATCTCCAGTTCCACACGGTGCGCTGTACAAAAAAGATCAATATGGTCGTGATGGTCATTGTCCCCATTACGGCTATACCGTATGCTGAAGCAAGATTGGACGAAGTTTTGAAAGTAAGGACAAGAATTACGCATGCGATCATTAAAAAATTGTTGATTGCCGGGACGTAAATCTGGCCATGTATTGCATCGGAAGTATGCATTATATTCAATCTTGGCAGATAACCGAGCTGTACCGCCTGTTGGGTGAGAGAAAAACAGCCTGATATCAGGGCCTGGGAGGCAATAATTGTCGCCATTGTAGATATTGCAACGAGCGGTAAAAGGAACCATCCCGGGGCCAGGCTGTAAAACGGATTGCTGATGGTAGTTTTGTCGATCATTAATATGGATGACTGGCCGAAATAATTCAATAAAAGGCAGGGCAGCACGAGGAAATACCATGAAACCAGGATCGGTTTCTTACCGAAATGGCCTATATCCGCATAGAGCGCCTCGCCTCCTGTTACGCATAAAACAACTGCCCCGAGTATCAATATGCCCTGCAATTTATAGTGCATAAAGAACCAGAATACATAATACGGATTTATAGCCGTTAAAACCAGCGGGTCTTTTGTAATTCCGATGAAACCCAGTATGCCTATCGTGAGGAACCACAGGATGGTCAGGGGGCCGAAAATCTTGCCTATTTTTTCCGTACCCCTGCGCTGTACCAGGAACAGTAATATCAATATGGCGGCAGAAATATATATTATGTAATCCTTGAATATTGGCGTTGCAATTTTCAATCCTTCAATTGCACTTAAAACCGAAATGGCCGGGGTGATCATTCCGTCCGATAAAAGCAGGGCCGAACCGAACATGCCAAGCAGGATAAAAATGACAGTTGCCTTTAAGTTTATTTTTTTCTTGTCTCCGGATGTTAAAAGAATGGCAAGGAGGGACATAATCCCGCCTTCTCCCTGATTGTCCGCGTTAACCACAACGGTCAGGTATTTTACTACGATTATCATGATAATCGTCCAGAATATTAGTGACATTACGCCGAGTATCGAATTTGTCTGCAGGGTAATTCCGAAAGCCGGATTAAAACATTCCTTGACAGCGTAAAGCGGGGATGTGCCGATGTCACCAAACACAATGCCGATCGTGGCAATTGATAATGCTAAAAGACTTCTGCTTTTGTCCTTGTTTTTCTTCTGAATCATTGGATAGGATTTATAGCATTCAATAAATATAAATTCAATATAATTTTATTCTGATTTTGCATATTTTGAAATTTTGATAAAGTTTTAATAGAAATTATAGTTAAATTTCATCCTGAATCCCGATTTCCGTAACCCTGCCGGTCGGTATTCCGAAATAACTTTTTGCTTCCCTCGAATTTCTTGAAAGAAATATGTAAAGGTTCCTGCGCCAGTTTGCAATCTTGATCCTGCCTGAATTTATTAATGTGACGTGCCCGAGAAAATAGCTGATATTTTCAACAGTTAACTTGAGGCTCTTCGCTCTTTTTAACGCTTCAGGTATATTGGGGTGTTCGAGATATCCGTAATGGGCAAGTATCTGGTAAAAACCGTTACCATAGGATTTTATGGTCAATCTTTTTTTCTTGTTTGCAAAGGGTACCCTCTCGGTAATTATTGAAAGCAATATCACCTTTTCATGGAGAATCTTGTTGTGCTTGACCTGGTGCAGCAGTATCCTGGGAATTACAAACGGATTGGCGGAAAGAAACACGCTTGTGCCGTTTACCCGGATAATGCCGTTGTTATTGTTAAGCTGGTCAACAAATATTTTTACCGGCAGCATGCTTCTTCTTATTCGTTTTTGAAGCTCTTCGCTGATTTTTTTCCATGTAGACATTATATTAAAGGCTATCAAACAGATCGTGACCGGCACCCAGCCCCCGTGGATTATTTTAATCGAATTCCCGAATACGAACGTCAGATCCATTGTGATGAATAATCCGCAGATCAGCAGGGATTTCCAGAGTTTCCATTTCCAAACCTTTTGCTGGACAAAAAAAATCAGGATCGTTGTGATGGTCATTGTTCCCATGATATCAATACCGTAAACGGTGGCAAGGTTGGATGATGTTTTGAAAGTTAATACGAGCAAAACACATGCGATCATAAGAAAATTATTTATTGCCGGCACATAAATTTGGCCGTGGATCTCATCCGATGTGTGAAGGATGTTCAATCGTGGAAGATAGCCGAGCTGTACCGCTTGCTGGGTGAGTGAGAAACATCCTGAAATGAGTGCCTGGGAAGCAATAATTGCTGCCAGGGTCGATATAACAACCAGAGGCATCACGAACCAGTCCGGAGAGAGACTGTAAAAAGGATTTGTAACGTATTCTTTGTTAAGTAATAATATCGATGTTTGTCCGAAATAATTAAGCAAAAGGCAGGGCATTACCAGGCCGTACCATGAAACCAGTATCGGTTTTTTGCCGAAATGGCCTATATCCGCATAGAGTGCCTCGCCGCCCGTAACACACAATACGATTGCGCCCAGTATGAATATTCCCTGAAGACCATAGTGTGAGAAAAACCAGAAGATGTAATAGGGATTGATCGCCTCCAAAACGCTTGGATTTTTCATCAAGCCCTTGAATCCCAGAACTCCGATTGTTAAGAACCATACAATTGTTATGGGGCCGAAAACATTGCCGATTTTCTCTGTGCCCCTGCGCTGCACCAAAAAAAGCAATATCAGGATTACTGCTGAAATATATACAATATAATCCTTGAATACCGGTGTCGCGATTTTTAATCCTTCGACAGCACTTATAACGGATATTGCAGGAGTAATCATCCCGTCGGATAAAAGCAGGGCAGAGCCGAACATGCCGAAAAAAACGAAAAATGCCACTGTCCGGGCATTCATTTTTTTCTTGCTTCCGGATGAAAGAATAAGGGCCAGGAGCGACATTATGCCGCCTTCGCCCTGGTTGTTTGCGTTTATAACAACGGAAAGATATTTGACAACTATAACCATGATAATCGTCCAGAAAATCAGGGACATAATGCCCAGGATCGAATTTGCTTCAAGGTTGATCCCGAAAGCGGGATTGAAACATTCTTTTACAGCGTAGAGGGGGGAGGTGCCGATATCGCCAAAAACAATACCGATTGAAGCTATGGCCAATACAAACAGGCCGTTATTTTTTTCCTTGTTTTTCTTACGATTCATCCAGTAACAGGTATAACATTCGATAAATATAAATTCAACAATTTTTTGTAAGGAATTCCCGAAGAATAATGTTTTACTCTTGACAAATCTTTACATTTTGGATATTCTCATAAATCCTGTGAAAAAGCATTGTTTTGGAGATATTATAGATGGAAATGAAGGAAATATACGCAAATCTGATCGATTTGCAGAAAATTTTAACAGAAAGATTCAAGCTTGAAGAAAAAATGGAGGAATTGCCCAAGATGCTTTCTTCAAGAATTGAAGTATTAAATAGATTGAAAAAATCGTACCTTGCAAAACACGAACAGTTT
>JBJKSS010000509.1:0-5082 GCA_046703745.1 Spirochaetota bacterium | reverse complement strand
ATAATACGCTGTTGTATATTTGAGTCCTTCTCTTGTTGAGCGATCAACAAGTCCAGGATTATGTGATCTAGTAATTTTGATTGCTGCAATTATTTGATTATTTGCTAAGTTATAAGTAGGTTTTTGTCGGCTTCTCGTATCAAGAGACAACCAGTCATTACCCTTTTCACCGTATGGATGAACTCTAAAACCATCACGATAAATACTGACTCCGCAATTTTCATCCAGAATATCCCTAATGCTCGTGATGTTCATATTATATTTAAGCATATATGCAGCCAATCCATCACGATCACGATCCCAGGCCCGAATTTCAAAATCAAATGGTCCACTCCAAACTTTTTCATCTTTTGCAGTTAATCTTTGATTACTGTCACTTTTATATGACTGCCCCTTTACTTCCATCGACCAATTTAAAATTCCATCTTTATCAAGATTCCCCCAAAATTTGTATTCAGGATATTTTGTTAATTCGTGTGGTTCAACTTCACCGGTCAATTCAGGGTATAAGGGTATCTGTAAATCAATCATAAAATCAGAAATTTCATCAAATGGAGAGATTAGTCTAGACAAACGATTGTGTAATATTTTAAAATCATCTTCTTCCCATATTTTTCTTTCTTTAATTCCTTCAATAGTCAATACTGTCCCAGGATTTCCATTCATTTCTGCTTTTGAATCATAAGTTATTTCAATTTCATCAAGATAACTTTCATTATCAAACCGGCCCCATTCAAAAATTACTGTTGTAGAAGAGTTACTCTCCTTATGATTGGTTTCCATAATCAATGAAGTTCCAAGACGTGCGGCAGCAAATCGGCCAACACCTTTGGCTCCCTGAAATAAACGTTTTTTTATGGGGGATCTTTCTTTTTTTAATTTATTAATAGTTCCAGGTTCAAACCATCCTTGTATGACATCATCAAGTGTCATCCCATGGCCATTGTCTGAAATAACCAATCTTTCAGCAATCCCGGATGAAGTATCAAAAGAAATTGTTACTTTAGTCGCATCCGCATCGTAGGAATTCTTAACAAGTTCAACAACAGCAACTGCCTCATCACTTATCAAATCATCCCCGATCAATTTGATAATTCTTGCACGGGGACGCATTTTGGCATTACCGGATATTGTTTTTTCATCGTTCATATTAAAGTTCTTTTTATTACAAAAATATTATATTAAATAATACATGAAATTTTGAGACACAAAAAATAAAAATTTTATTTTAACAATTAAGAATAATGATTCTTTATTGTTAATTTGTCTCATTACAAATTCATTGTTTAAAAAAATTATATCATTTTTACCTTTAAAGTAAATAACTAAAATAATTTATTCTTCATAGCTTTTTTACATCTTTTCAGCGCTTCTGATCGTCCAAAAGTCATCTGATAGATTGCGATCTGCTAAATAATCATAGGGCATAGTAAAATATCCATCCCTTCCCCATGTCTTGCCCCATGAATTGCGGACTATAAATCGTTTCAATTCATCATCATACCCGACGGCCATCACTGCATGACCGCCGAGAACATAATCGTCAGGTTTTGGCATGTCAACCTTGCCTGTCTCTTCAACAATTTGTGTGTCGAAGCTCTCATAAACAGTGAAGCCGAAAACAAACGGGAAACCACTTGCCAAGCATGCTTTCGTCTGGCTCACTGTCTCAAGTCGCTGATAAGAAGTTATCTGATGATTCAATGCTTCCTTGAAGCAGGCGGGAGATGGCTTTTTTTTAAATTTGGCAATATTATACGGCCATGATTTTTCGGAGCAAACTCCCTGTTTTTTCAAGGTTTTGATGCCGTCACGAATCATTGCGCCTGAGTCAGAGTCAACAGAATGTTCAATTTCACGTTCATTGTAATAAATGAACAATCTGCTCATATCGCAAAACTTGACACCATTCTTCATTTCTAGGAATTCAAGGGAACCCACCAAAGCATTAGCTGTGCAGCTTCCTAATTCTCCTTGATTTTCAACAGCAGAGCAATTTGATCTTAAATCGATTTTTTTAGGTAAGAAAAAAGGCATTTTGTAGACTGACTTGTAAAGAATATCACGGTGATCTGGTAAATCGGGTATCCAACCGGAGATTTTTCTTTTGATGTTCTTTTTGGGTGTAGTTTTCTTAGCTTTACTCATGAAAGGCCTCCAATACATTTTTTATTTTTTAAATTAAAATTTTAATGATGGGATTTTATAAAAATGGAAATCGAATTGCAAGAAATTTATTTAAATTCCATAAGCAAGATCATATTTATGTAACAACTTTCCAAACTTACTCAGATAAAAGCATATTTAATGTTGAATAATTATAGATTTGTTATATAATAAACTCTCCCAAAATCACTCTCAATGAATTTTGAGATAGCAGGATTAAGATTTTTATATGGTAGAAGAAAGAGTGGATAAAAAGGAAAAACAAGTTAAATCAAAAAAAAGGGTAACTGATCATGGTGAAGTATTTACTTCATTGAGAGAAGTTAACGCAATGCTTGATCTAGTAAAACAAGAAACAGAAAGAATTGAATCCAGATTTCTAGAACCTGCATGCGGTAATGGAAATTTTCTTGCTGAGGTAGTTGAAAGGAAGCTAAATGTAGTAAAAAAAAGATATTCCAAAAGCCAGTTAGAGTACGAACGTTATTCTATAATAGCAGTATCTAGTATTTATGGCATTGATATTTTGGAAGATAATGTTATTGAATGCCGCAACAGACTATACGAAATATTTTTTAAACATTATTCATCACTTTATAAAGATCAATGTAAAGAAGAATGTGTTAGAAGTATAAAATATTTGCTTAATAAAAATATTATTTGGGGCGATGCTTTGACTCTAAAAACAGTTTGTGGGAAATGCCTTCCAATAGTATTTTCAGAATGGTCACCAGTTAATGGGACTATGATAAAAAGAAGGGATTTTAGTTTCAAGGAATTATTGGATCATGAAGCTATAAAGGAAATGCCTTTATTTTCGGATTTGGGCGATGATGTATTTATTCCTGAACCCTTAAAAGAATACCCATTAGTTCACTTTTTGAGGTTGTTTGAGCATGAATAAGCATAATTATAATCCAGATGTTCTAACTTGCTTGGCTAATCTTAGTAGTGATGAGATTTTTACACCTCCCGAATTAGTTAACCGAATTCTTGATATGCTACCTACAGAATTATGGTCAAATAAGAAGATACGATTTCTTGATCCTATGACAAAATCCGGTGTGTTTTTACGTGAAATAACAAAACGTCTCATGAAAGGCCTTGAAAAAAAAATACCTGATAAAGAAAAGCGTGTTAATCATATTTTAAAAAATCAAGTATTCGGTATAGCAATAACCGAAATTACAGCACTGTTAGCAAGAAGATCAGTATACTGCTCAAAGACCGCTAACGGAAAATATTCTGTTTGCTCAGAGTTTAATGATGAGCAAGGTAATATTTATTTTTCTCGTATTAAACATACTTGGGTAAATGGAAAGTGTTCATATTGTAATGCAAGTGAAGAAAATTATGAGCGCAATGATCAACTCGAAACACATGCCTATCAATTTATCCATGCTATTAATCCAGAGGAGTTATTTAATATGAAATTTGACGTCATCATTGGAAATCCGCCATATCAATTAAGTGATGGTGGGTATGGTAGAAGCGCATCTCCAATATATCAAAATTTTGTACAACAAGCAAAAAAACTGAATCCAAGATATCTAACAATGATTATCCCGTCACGTTGGTTTGCCGGTGGAAAAGGATTGAATGAATTCCGAGAAGAAATGTTAAATGATGATCATATTTTAAAAATTATTGACTTTGAAGATGCATCTGAAGTATTTCCAGGGGTCGATATTGCTGGTGGTATTTGTTATTTCCTTTGGGAGAGAGATAAAACCGGTGAATGTGAAGTAACAAATATACATTCTGGCAAAGAAGAATCCGCTATAAGGAAACTTAATGAATTTAGTACCTTCATACGAAATAGCAAATCCGTTCCAATAATAAGAAAAATATTAAAAAAAGGGGAACCAACAATGAATAATCAAGTTTCCATAAGTAAACCTTTTGGATTAAGAACATTTGTTCGACCAATGAAAAGTGGAGACATTATTTTACGTTGGCAAAATGGAGAAGGTCCATATCAAAGATCAGAAATTACTATTGGGACTGAAATGATTGATAAATGGAAAGTGATTACTTCTTATGTAGGATATGATCATGCGGGTAGTCCTGGAAAAGATGGCAAACGAAGAGTTTTCTCAAAAATTGATATTTTACCGCCCGGTACAATCTGTACAGAGACTTATTTAGTGGTAGGAGCGTTTGATACCGAGAATGAAGCTAAAAATCTAGTGTTATATATGAAAACATATTTTTTTCGATTCTTAGTTTCTCAATTCATGTATTCTCACCATATAACAAAAGAATCATATTCTTTTGTTCCTTTTTTAAATATGAAAGAAGAGTGGACAAATCAAAAGCTATATAACCGTTATAACTTAAATGATGATGATATTGCTTTTATTGAATCTAAAATTAAGGTGATGGAATAAATGAGCAAAGACTTTTTTCCTCCACGTCCTGATTCAGTTCCAACAATATATGCATATTCCCTTAAAGGAGTTGATACTCATAAAGGATTGATTAAAATCGGCTTTACTTCTCGCAATGCAAAAGACCGTATTTCAGAGCAACTTAAAACTAGTCGTCTTGATTATGATATTCTTTTAGAAGAGTCCGCAATGAGGAATGATGGAAGTTCATTTACTGATCATGAAGTACATGCTTTATTACGAAAAAAGGGTTTTGAAAACTGGGAAGGGGAATGGTTTAAATGTTCTGTAGAAGATATCAAAGCTATTATTCTTGAACTTCAAACAGGTGTCATTAATGAAGATAGCCGCACTTTAACATTTGATATGCGCCCAGAACAGAAAAAAGCTGTAGAGAAATGCGCTGCTTATTTCAATAGTTTCAAAAAAGAGAATCAGAACAAAACGCCTCATTTTTTGTGGAATGCAAAGATGAGGTTTGGTAAAACTTTTGCAACATTTCAGTTAGCTAAAAAAATGAAATGGT
>JBJKSS010000508.1:0-4291 GCA_046703745.1 Spirochaetota bacterium | reverse complement strand
TGTTAATTCTCCTGCTACAGGAAACTGGGAGGATTTCGTCGTTAAAGACGTTGTAAGCTATATGGATAAAACTTACAGGACCATCAAAAAAGCCGGCGCAAGGGGCATAGCCGGACAATCGATGGGCGGTTTCGGCGCCTTGAATATAGCAATGCGCCACCCTGATGTCTTTGGCGCCGTCTATGCGATGAGTCCAGGGCTGTTCGATGAAAACGGATTAAAAGACGCACTTGCCCAGTGGAAATCAGAATCACCGAATATATGCAAGGCATACGGTGCAGCTTTTTCTCCTGATGTGAATGCAGCGCAGCCTTTTGCACAAATACCGGCAGACAAAAAAGATCCTTCGTGGGCAAGATGGGAAAACGGTTTCGGCAATTTGAAAAACAAGATAAATGAATACAAAAACAACCTGATGTCATTAAAAGCCATTACGATTGATGCAGGGACAAATGATGAATATCCATGGATATTAAGAGGAGCAAGGTATTTTTCCAAAGAACTGACTTCTGCCGGTATCCCAAACAAACTGGATGAATACGAAGGCGGCCACGTCAACAAGACGAAAGACAGGATTGAGAATCACCTCCTGCCATTTTTCTCACAAACATTGATATTTAAAAAATAGTAAACAGCTGTATAAAAAGTTAACAATTAATATCCAAAAGTTACCTTGATTATTTATTGAAAAGAATTAATATTCAGGCGGGAGCTAAAAAGCCACTGTAATAAACGGAAACAAGGGGTTCACCTCGGCTACGCTCGGTACAAGTCAACTCCTTGTTTTTCCGAGCTTTTTAGACAACCCCATATAGGGTTCGAAAAATGATTATACATAAAAAGGGGGCCGGGTATTATGGACAGACGGGATTTTTTAAAAAAAACTTTACTTACCGGTGCAATAACCGGTGCGGGCATGATATTAAACAGGGAAAATTCTTTATTCGGCGAGAATAACACAAATAAAGCCTTCCCCGACCTGGTTGCATTAAAAGGCGGCGAGCCTGATGCGATGTTTGATCGGGGCATTGAAGCAATCGGCGGTATAGGCAGGTTTGTAAAGAGTGGTCAAACCGTGGTCATTAAGCCCAATATAGGATGGAACCAGACGCCGGAAATCGGTGCAACAACAAATCCGGCCCTGGTGAAAAGAATAATTGAACATTGTTTCAATGCCGGCGCCAAAAAAGTTTATGTATTCGATCATTCCTGCGATTATGAAACGGCGTGTTACAAAAACAGCGGTATTGAAAAAGCCGCTGCTGAAGCCGGCGCACAGGTTGTCCCTGCAAATGCCGAAACCTATTATCATGAAGTAGAAATCCCAAAAGCAAAAAAGTTAAAAAAGGTCAAGATTCATGAACTTATACTCGAATCCGATGTTTTTATAAATGTCCCGGTTTTAAAAAATCATAGTGCTACACAATTAACAATATCCATGAAAAACCTCATGGGCACAGTCTGGGACATGGGCTATTACCACGGCAACAACCTTTCCCAGTGCATAGCAGATTATTGTATTTTCAAAAAACCCGATCTTAATATCGTTGATGCCTACAGGGTTATGACCCAGAATGGCCCCAGGGGTATTTCTTCTGCTGACTCGATAAAGATGAAAAGCATGATAATCTCTACCGACATTGTTGCCGCTGACAGCGCTTCGGCAAAGTTATACGGCACTTCGCCCGACAATATTTCCTATATCAAGTTCGGGAATGATGCCGGCGTCGGAACAATGAATTTAAACGGGTTGAATATTAAGAAGATAAATATATAGACTCCGGCAAACTGCTAATCAAAACCGTATACCCGAAATTAATTTATGCTTAACGCCGGCGAATAATTAAAAATAATATTGACAAATCCTTCTTTGTTTAGTAATCTCAATCTGCAATATTTCAAAGGAAGCGAGGTGTGAATCCTCCGCTAGCCCGTAACTGTAATTGGGCAAGGCCTGTTATAAGACAACCACTGGCAACAAACCGGGAAGGTTTTAACAGGCGAGGTTTTACCGGCCCATAAGTCAGGAAACTTTGATATGCACAAAATTTATTATTCAGACTTCGTGGATCAAGGTCAGAATATACCAAAATATAAACAGAAAAACTGGTATTTCATTTGACTCTTCTTTCACTTTTAAAAGGAGCGTTTGTCATGAAAAAAATTTTCCTGTTTTTCTCTGTCGTTTTTATTATTATTTTATTAGCTGGGTGCGAAGAGCCTGCCAAAAAAAATGAAAAAAAAGATTCACCTTCACTTTCCGGTTATTTCAAATCCAGCCAGGGTGACGGTTTTGAAATTCAGTCCGGCAGCCCTTCAATGTTCTATCAATATGATGATGCTTCAAAAACCGTCAGTTTTGCCGGTGAAGCAGTGGATAATTCTGACCTGACAGGAAGTGACGGGTTTATTACCGTTAAAATTACAAATTCCGGCACTTGGGGCAAAACCGCCGGCGAATACCTTGTGGTCAGGTGGAAAAACTTTACCGGCAATGCGGTAAGCGAAAGCACACCGTATAAAGCGGATGGAAAAAGCACCATGCCTACCATTGATCAGGCTGAGAATGAATTCACCATTGGAAACGGGTATTATGCAATTTTCGGCGATTATATAAAACAATAAAATCAAGAGGCTAATAATTATTAAAAATGAACTTTATTAAATACCTTTTTTTAGTCTTTTTTTTCATATTTCCCTTACTCTCAATTCACCCGGATCAAACCGATGACAAAAAAATTTCAGACAACACAACCGATACGGGCGGTGAAGATTATATCAATTTTGACAGGGAAGACAAGGGATTGACAATTGTCGGTGTAAAGGAAAAATCCCAGGATATGAAAACAGTATCCAAAGAGGAAATAAACAGGCTCAATCCGGCCGATCTGCCTTCATTGCTGCAGAATGCATTCAACCTTTCTGTCGATTCAAGCGGTTCATACGGCAACCAGTCATCCATAAACATAAGGGGCCTGGGATCAGGCAGGGTACTGATACTCATTGACGGCATTCCCATGAATTCTGCCCAATCCGGTGGTTTTGATCTGTCCATGATGCCGATCAGTGAGATCGAGGAAATTCAGGTAATAAAGGGCGGGTCCGACACAAAGTATAATTTAAGCGGGGCAATCGGCGGGATAATCAATATCATCACGAAAAAAAAGGCTTCCGGCAATTACAGGATTTATTCCGGCATTTCGAACCTGTTTTATTATCCCGGCTCCTCTTATAATGACGGATCCAACTCAGACAAATCATTCAGCGAACCATACGATTTTTTTGACACACAGAAATTCGATTTTGGTTTCGGTATAGGCAGCAAAACCATCAATTATGACGTCAAATCCGAATTAAACAGGGCCTGGAATCACTTTATTTATCCCGACGATAACGACTTCAGGAGAAGATGGACGGGCAATGAAGTTTATGATGCAAGCGTAATGAATTCTCTTGCAATAAACCTCCCGTTGTACATGAAACTCCTGTTTTCCGGAAATTACTTTTATGACAACAAAAATATTCCCGGCCCGATTAATAGTGATGACCCGGGCAAACAGATCGATAATCTTGCCAATGGTGCGGTTTTTTTCAATGCGGATTATATTGGTACGGACAGGATAAGCACAGAACTCAAATTGAATTATGATTTCCACAGCATAGACTGGACAGACAGGATTTCCCACAGCCTTCACAATCTCTCAACAATCACGGCAATGAACAAATGGGATTTTATAGTCACATACTGGCTCACCCTTACTGCCGGGGGTGACCTTGATTACAGCTATCTGGATTCCACCGACCTCGGTAAAAAACAGGCAATAAACGGCGGAGGATATTTGACAGCGGAATTTTCCATATTAAACAGGGTAAAGATAATTCCATCGGTAAAATTGATCTACAATAAAAACTACCCGGTGCCTATTCCCAAGATAGGCTTTGTTTTCTTTCTTGGCGACTATTTTGTGCTGAAAAGCAATTTTTACAGGACATTCAAGGTGCCGACTCTCAATGATCTTTACTGGCCTAAAGATTCATTCGGCGTCGGCAACCCGAATTTGCAGAATGAAGACGGCCTGGGCGGGGACATTATCCTGAATTTTAACAAGCCCAAATATCTTTCTGCTGAAACTTCGGTTTATGTGAATTATCTTCAGAATGCAATTGTCTGGCAGGCGAATTCAGGGGGACTGTGGAAGCCGATCAATGTCGGCAGGGCTTTCTATTTCGGCGTCGACGCATCTGCAAAGAGCGGCTTCAGCGAATACGTAATCCTTGAAGCATCATATTC
>JBJKSS010000507.1:0-5467 GCA_046703745.1 Spirochaetota bacterium | reverse complement strand
AAGGAAGCTTCGGCCGTCCGGTGTTTTCTTGGGGCCGCCGATCCATTTTGAAGACGGGTTGAGGAACACCGTCAGATCGGTGTCATCGGATTTGAAGACGAGCTTTTCGAGGTTGAGGCCATTCAGTTTTTCGGCCCTTGCCTGGATATTCAGTTCGTGGTCTTCCCATGCCTTGACCGGGTATTCGGCATCGAGCCTCAATATTTTTTTAAGCACCTCCCAGAATTCTTCGGTAAGGGCCGGGGTTGGCTCCTTTTTATAAACGGCCCCGGCCCATTGATCATTGGGACTTGCGATGACGCACCATGAGAATTTGTGCTTCGAGCATTCCTCGAGGTATCTCCTGCGTGCAACACGCTCCGACCTCGTGGCCCTGTTGAGCCTCTCGGGGTCGACATTTTTGAATACAGCGGGCTCTCCCGTGTTGTCTATTCGTATGAATGCCCAGTCATAAGCCATCTGTTCATTGAGCCTGTTTTGATAAAACTGGGGCACATAATCGAGGTTTGATTCTTCAGAATACATGATGCGGTTTTTCAAGAGCCTGCTGGATATGGTATTGATATTTACATATCTTGCGCCGCACCTGTAGGCCGTCTCGCCAAGGATCATGGCGAATTCATAATCGATGACAGGTGTGTCAATATTGAGGCACTGCCCCCTGTAAAGATTGACCCCTTTTTTAATTACGATTTCCGCATATTTCTTTAAAGATTCCGCATCCATAAATGCTCCCAAAAATTATAAACTGATAATTAATTTTCTCGATCTGGGCCCGTCGAATTCGCAGAAATATACACCCTGCCATGTGCCGAGCACAAGACGGCCGTCATCGATTATGAGGTTTACCGAGCTTCCGACCAGCGATGATTTTAAATGTGCCGGGGAGTTGCCTTCCGAATGCCTGAAATTGAGGGATTCGAATCCGAGCGACCCGAGGCCGGTCAGAATGTCCCTCTTTACATCGGGATCGGCGTTTTCATTTATCGTAACACCGGCCGTTGTATGAGGCACAAAAACGACGATGTTCCCGTTTTTAATGCCGTGTTTTTCGATTTCTTCCTTGATTAAAAAAGTTATATCTATTATCTCTTCACGGGAATTAGTCCTGATGTTTTTCGCGATCACCATTTCAATGCTCCTCCCGGCCGTTTGACAACTCAATTTTTCCCGGCCGGTAAAAAGGGAATATTAAACGATTTTGCCTGCCTGACCCTGTTTAAGACATCATAAACGGCGTTATAGCCGGCTGCGCACCTCTGCGACGAATCATCCTTCTTGTTTTTCGTGGAAAT
The DNA here is from genome assembly GCA_046703745.1 of Spirochaetota bacterium. Taxonomy (GTDB): domain Bacteria; phylum Spirochaetota; class GWE2-31-10; order GWE2-31-10; family JAFGQB01; genus CAZHHK01. Next base: position 4,172 of record JBJKSS010000507.1, on the reverse strand, counting down.
CTCGATGTCGTCAAAATATCCTTCCACCGGGTAAGACATGTAAAAATCATAATCCTGGTTCAAAAAAGTCACCCTGCATTCCTTCCTGGGATATCTTTTGAACAGGTTCTCATAACTGTGATAAAAAACCTGAATATTTATCTTGTCGATTTTTTCATAGGGGATAACGTGTTTTTTCTGGAGATACATATAAACAAGGAACCTGTTTTCATAGCAAAAAACGATGGGCGACATGTTAAAAAAGGCCGTGAGACAGAGCAGAATGCCCACTGCCAGCAGGCTTACAAGCAAACCGCTCGCCGTCATTACCAGAATGTTTTTCCCGATATTGTGGAACAGGAATGAAAAAAAATCCACCTGTTTTTTCACTACCGCGGAAGCCAGTTATATTGCAAAAAAATTAATTATCAGGCAGACCCCGACCAGCAGCACGATCAACTGCGGGCTGTAAAATTTGTACAGGGGCCTTTCCTTTTTAAAAAAACTTTCCTTCATAATTTGATCCCGAGGATATCCACGATTCTTTCAAGATCATCCAGGGAGTAATATTCAACGGTTATTTTCCCCTTTTTGGAATTGCCGTCCACAATAACTTTTGTCTGGAGCTTCTCCTGCATCTTCTTTTCAAGATTCTTGATTTCCGTTTCCTTCCTGGGCGAAGAGCCGGGTTTCTTTTTTTGAAGCGGCCATTTTTTTGAAATATTCTCTGCGTCCCTTACCGACATGTTGTTTTCAATCAGGTAATTTGCAAATACGAGATGCTGCTTTGCATCATCAACCGAAAGTATCGCCCTTGCATGACCGGGAGTTAATTTGCCGTCTATTATCCATTTCCTGATCTGGGCATCGAGATTCAGCAGTCTTATCGAATTGGTTATCGTGCTCCTGCTTTTGCCCAGCCGGTCCGCAAGCTCCTCCTGCGTAACCTGGTATGTTTCTATCAGGCTCGAATAGGCAAGCGCCTCTTCTATCGAATTCAAATTTTCCCGCTGGATGTTTTCAACAAGGGAAACCTCGAGTTTTTCCTTCTGCGAAATATTTTTTATGATTACAGGAATTTTATCAAGACCGGCAAGTTTTGCAGCCCTGAACCTTCTTTCACCTGCGATAATCTCGTAAACATCGCCGCTTTTAATAACCGAAATCGGCTGGAGCAGACCGAAATTCCTGATTGACTGGGAAAGTTCCTTCAATAATCCTTCGTCAAAATTCTTCCTGGGCTGGTTTGGGTTCGGCACAATTTTATCAAGTGACAACTCGACGAATCCTGCAAGAACTTCCTTTTCGCCGCTGCCGCTGTTTCCCTGCTCTTCAACCTCGTTTTGAACGTTCATTTTCAGCAATGCTTCGAGGCCCATGCCGAGCCCGCGGTTGGATTTAGCCATTTACAAACTCCTGTGCGAATTCCTTGTAAGCCTTGGCGCCGAGGCATTCCGCATCATGCATGAAAATCGGGATGCCGAATGAAGGCGCCTCTGCGAGTCTTACGTTTCGCGGGATCATGGTTGTATAAACCTTCTTCCCGAAATAACTAATGACATTCTTGATAACATCGTTGGTAAGCTGCGTCCTTCTGTCAAGCATGGTGAGCAGCACTCCCTGTATACCGAGATCGGGATTGAAATTTTTCTTGACCAGATTGATTGTATTCACAAGCTGTGTCAGCCCCTCGAGGGCGAAAAATTCCGTCTGAATTGGAATGAGCACAGAATCCGCTGCCACGAGCCCGTTCAGTGTCAAAAGCCCGAGAGAAGGCGGACAATCTATTATTATATAATCATAATTGTTCCTGATTTTCTGAATAACGTTTTTAAGGTAGAATTCCCTTTTGTCATCGTTAACCAGCTCGACAGCCGCTCCTGCAAGATTTACATTGGCAGGGATTATATCACAGTTTTTGACTCCAGTATGCAAAACGGCCCTTGCAGGATCATCTCCCATGATCGCATCATAAATGGTTAACCCTGTGTTTTTGGAATCAATACCGAGACCCGAGCTTGCGTTCCCCTGCGGATCGAAATCTACCAGAAGAACGCTTTTGCCGTAATAGGTAACTCCGGCGGCCAGATTGATCGATGTGGTAGTTTTGCCGACTCCGCCTTTCTGATTGGCGACGGCAACTGTAAGACCGGACATAAGAATCTCCAGAAAATAAAGTAAATAACCCTGATTTCAAAAAACAATCATATTGTGAGATTTAAACTTCGCGATGCACAAATAATTAAACCTGAAATTCGGGTTATCAGCGGCAATGATAGCAGATTTTCAGAATAAATTCAATAATTTAGGGAATAATAATTAAATCTCGATTTCGCCAGGGTCTTTATCGCTTTTTATGACCTTCCATTCGTTTTCATCCCTGTCAAAGTCAGCTATCTTTTCAAGGGGCATTTTGAGATATTTCCCCTCGGCTGTTACCGCCACGTCGCCGTTTTTCAGGAGAATTTCCCCGGTTCCTTCGAACAACCGCTTGTTTTCGCTTACGATCCTGCAGACTACCCTTAACTCTTCATCAGTGGGCAGGGGTTTTTTGTACTTCAGTTTTAATTCCACTGTAACTCCCCAAATCTCTTCGGTCTTGCCGATCATTATCGCCCGGCCTATCGCTTCATCGAGGATCGCGGATGCAATGCCGCCGTGAAGCCTGCCCGGATAACTCTGATGCAGGTCACCCGTTTTGAAAACAGCGATCAACTCGTTATTCTCCGTCTCGTAGAATGAAGCCTGGATGCCGTAAATATTCTTAAGCCCGCAGACAAAGCATTTTTTTGAGTTTGGCTGTTTGTTTACAATCTTGTGCTTCATAAAAACCTCTGTGGGAATATATAAATCAAATCAAAACTTTTGTCCAGCTCATACCTGGAGTTTTCGAAAGCGCATCCCTGGAATTCAGAGATGTCCCGATCCCGATTATTTCATCGGGATAATCGGGATCGGGATGGCGCCCGCCTTTGAATCACCGGCTTTTACGGGAAACAACGATTTTTATATCGACAAAAACAGATTTTCACTTTGAGCCGGTTAAATTAAAATAATTGACAACCCGAAAATCGGGGTATATAGTATTCTTTTACGAGGACTTGTTTATTGGTTTTCAAGTAATTAATTATCTGTTCCCTGGTTGAGTTTCTGCAAATACTCAAAAGTTGAGTACCACAGCACCTACGCTGTGGGTAGAAGTTCAGCGCGATCTGCCGGTTTCCAGCAATATCCCATTATAAAAAATTGAATTTAAATTTTCTGACATTCGATACCTGTTTTATTATCCACTTTTTATTGTTGATAAACATGCCAATTATTTTTTTCATAATTATTTTCTGATTTTAATTTATTCTTTTTGCTGTTTTAATAATATATAAAAATTTCTGAAAATTAATAAATGTATTAATAACTTTCTCTTTGCCTCCAAGCGCATCAATACCATCATTTAATGATTGATATTTCAGTTCAATAAGGTTCGGCAATTTATCCTGATCTAACTCTTCAACACCTGTTTCAATATATTTGGAAAGAACAAACTCCAGGAATTCTTTTTGCTTCGTGTCAAGTCCTTCGAATATTTGAGCCTGTGATTGAGCAACGCGCAACTCTCTGGTTATTGGCTTTGCTGCATACGCAACATACTCAAGAACATCAAACAAATCACTTTTTTCGGCATTAATCATTTTCTGCAAGGTTTCCAGTTCATCCTTGCAGTAACCTGCTTCTGCAAGTTTCTCAAGAAAAGCCTTTCTGGTGATTGGACTCGACCAAATTTTCCTTAGTTCGTTTTCATTCTTAAAAAACTTGGGTAATGCTCCGAATAAATTTTGAAGAAACTCTTCGACAGAAATCGGTTTACCGTCAGCACTCCAGAATGAAGTTGCAATCATGTGCTGAATTTCCCTTTCCTTGCCGTCACGGAGTTTTATTTTTAATCTTCTTTTCTTTTCAATGTCCTCTTTTTCTGATGAATTGCCTGATTCATCTTTTTCTTTTTTGTCTTCCTTTTTTTCAGGTTCGGATTTTGTTTCGGGTTCGATGGGTTCGCCGTCCCACTCAGGATCGGCAAAGTGCTGATAAGCATTCACAAAATCATAGATGGTGAAATAATCCTTGCCATCAAAAAGTCTTGTTCCTCGTCCCACAATCTGCTTAAACTCGATCATTGTATTAATAGGACGCATCAATAT
>JBJKSS010000506.1:0-10071 GCA_046703745.1 Spirochaetota bacterium | reverse complement strand
TCTGTCAGCGGCAGGATCAATTTTTTACCTTTGAGTTTTAAATAGCGTTCGTCCCTGTCATTGAATGCGACGGCAGTATCGCCGAGCATCGTCTCCGGCCTCGTCGTTGCCACGGTTATGAATTCATTGGAATCTTTCACAGGATATTTTATGTACCAGAGACTGCCGTTTTTTTCCTCGTGGTCAACTTCGTCATCCGCAAGCGCAGTTGTGCACCTGGGGCACCAGTTTACTATATATTTGGATTTGTAGATAAGTCCCTTGTTGAAGAGGTCGATGAATACCTTTTTAACCGCCTTCGATCTTTTTTCATCGAAAGTAAATGCGTTATAATCCCAGTCTGCACTTACACCCATTTTTTTGAGCTGCTCTATTATTGATTTCTGGTGCTTGAGCGCCGTTACCCAAACCCTCTCGATGAATCCTTCCCGTGTGAAATCCGTGCGCTTTTTGCCTTCTTTCGCAAGTTCTTTTTCGACCACGTTCTGTGTTGCAATACCTGCGTGGTCTGTCCCTGGCACCCAGAGCGCCTCGTATCCTGACATTCTTTTGTATCTGAACAGTAAGTCCTGTATAGTATTGTTAAGGCCGTGGCCCATGTGGAGAATGCTCGTGACGTTGGGCGGGGGAATGACGATTGTGAAAGTTTTTTTCCTGCTGCCGGCCCTGGGTTTGAATAATTGATTTTTTACCCAGAAATCGTACCATTTGTCCTCGAAATCTTTGGGATTGTAAGCCTTTGGGAGTTCTATAGCCATAATTACCTCTTGAACGGATATTAAAATGTTTAGCATATATAATAACAATTGAGGCAAAAGTCAATTTAAATGTAGAAATACATTACATCTGGAAACAAGGGGTTGCAACCCCTTGTTTCCAGGACACCCCGATTATTTCTATTGATTTTCCGGTAAAGATGATGATGAAATTTTTATATTCTGATATTCAAGCCAAGCAATAGTCTTTTTTCATATCCATCGAAAGCTATTATAGGAATATAATTGTTATCAGCCAATGCCTTAAGCATTCTCTTGTTTAAAATTATAAATGAATATCCTGCCGGATCATCATTCAATACCCAGATATTTGTCTATTTCATATCTATCTTTGGCATCCAATGCAGGTATGTTGCCGGGATATTTTTCTGCCAGCTTATACGCATCAAGGAAATACGGTTTTGCTTTTTTTTTTATCCTGCTTCCACAATATATGGCCCATAATATACAATAAGCTTATTTTTTGAGACTCTTCCGTGCAATTCTTCAATCCATTTTGTAGAATTGCAAAGGCAAGGTCGTAATTTTTAATTTTTGTATAATACTCTTCATACAGGAAAATTCCAATCCAGTAAGTAATTTCTACATTTTTGTTTTTTTCAGAAAAAGTTATGAGACAATCTGAAATTGATTTTGAATTATTATTATATATTTCTTCAAATGCCTTTGAAGTACCGGTTTTATCAAAAAACCAGCCGTTACCGCTGAATAAATCTTCTATTTGATCGTATATTTGATTGCAAGAGTCTGCTGATTTGTTGTTTCCGGTTGTTAGGCATGATTGATTTAATATTATAAACAATAAAATCAGATATTTTATGTATTTTTTCATGGTTCATTTTAAATTATTTTGATATTCCTCAAAATAACATTTTGTTTATAGATAAATCAAGTTTAATTTTTATATTAATAAAAATTGTATATTTGTTCGCAATGAATTCAATAAAAGCCTTTTGTTTTTATTATAAAATTGATTATAATATCAATCATTTATTAATTTAGGATGGAAATATGGATTATTCCAAAATCAGGGGATTCAACTATCAGCCGAGTTACGGGAGCACAGCTCTTGAAATATGGCTTAATTTTGACAGACAAGCCGTAAAGACCGAGCTGGAGAGGGGCAAAAAATATTTTCCCGGAATGAATGCGATAAGGCTCTGGCTTTCATGGGATGCATTCGTAAGGAACAATGAGAAATTCCTCGAATACTTCGAAGAGTCCCTGAGAATTGCAGACAGTCTGGATTTAAAGGTCATGCCGGTTTTATTCAACAGATGGCACAACGACTTTCTCGATCTGGGAGGCATTTACATAGATCATTTTTTGCCGGGCACGAGCCAGTGCCAGACAGACAACCTGTTTGAGCCATACATCAAAAAAGTGGTAGGCAGCCATCGAGATGACGGAAGAATTTTTGCATGGGATATATGTAATGAACCGTTTTCCTACACCTTCGGCTTCCCGGTAAGTTATATTGGTAATGTGTTTAATGCTGAGCTTTTGTGGCTTAAAAAAATTATCGGCTGCTGCAAAAAATATGAAGTAAAAGCTCCGTTGACCGTTGGAATACACAATTACCACTGGACCGATGATCTGCAGGTTGTTGCGCCATTTTGCGATATATTGAGCATTCATCCTTACTGGTGTAAAGACACCCCCCGCCATGAAAAAAAGGATTTTGAGAAACAGCTCAATGGTTTTACCGAGATTGCAAGAGTATTCAACAAGCCGTTACTTGCAACGGAGACATGCTGGGGTTCCCAGGATGACGATGAGCATGTGGAGATAATAAAATATACGCTTGGAGAATTAACGAAGCGTAACATCGGATTCATTGTACATTTGCTCCACCACAGCCTGGTAGCGGATGCGCACCGTGAAGAATACGGGCCCGTAAGTTTTCCGGGCAATCTTTCTTTTATAGAAGCCGATGGAACATTAAGAAAAGGGCATGAAATTTTTAACGGATTTTAGATGCAAACAAGCCTGTCATATTTTTACATTCAATCCGATCATTACATCATTGCCGGCTTCATCGTAAGCTACTACAGGTTTTATTTTGCTCATGCTCAAGGTTTTCAGTATGTTTTCATATTTATTGGTCATCCCTGCACCGGCTGCCAGAAGTGGAATCCCCACAGCAAGCATTATCAAGCCTCCGGCATCAAGACTTACCAAAACTGAATTTGTCGTGAAGTTATAGGTCGTTTTTCTTGACCTGATCCTGTGATGGCTGTAGTAAAAACTGTGCATCGTTACGGAAACGGGAAAATCGCCCGGCAGATTAATATAATTATAATGATCCAAAGTTCCCAGTATCAGGCTCGTTACCAGAGAGCTTGTGCCTAAAAACGTAAAGAAAGCGCCTGTGTTTTTCATGAACTTGTAGCCTGAAATTTTTTTCAAAATAAATTCTTTTGAAAGATTATTGCCCAATGCTTTTATATTATCCGAACTGTTATCCGTAACGGTATTTTGCTTGTTTCCTGAAACATTGCCTGTTGAAATATTTTCCTCCGACACGATGTAATTCAACGGCAACAGTAAAACCATAATCAAAAAAATGAAAATTTTCATTTTTTAATAAACCTCCGATCTCTTAGTTTAGAGAATAAATTAATAATAGTGCAAAGGACGTATAAAATGCCCCATTATCAAACAAATTTTAAACATAATTAAATTTTGTAAAAATTTTGTTTGTTTTATGTCAATCTTGACAAACCTTGCCTGCCGGCTATATAATAAAAATGATGTAAAAAAATTTAAGAAGTAAAAAGGTAAAAGTTTATGAAAATTGTATTCATCACCCCGGCATCCGATATCAGGAGAAATTTTTTTATCAGGAGAGGCTATGGCTTTTATGACAGGCCCAGCCCTATAACGGGCCCCTTGATACTCGGGAAAATTTTAAAGGATGCGGGTCATGAGGTCGAGGTTTATGAAGAATTATACGGCGACCTCGATCTGATATCCATCGAAAAAGCCGATGTCATCGGGTTTTCCACCATGACTTCCAACGTAAACCGCGCATATTATCTCGCAGATTATTTCATGAACAGGGGAAAACGTGTTATTATTGGAGGATTTCATGCTTCCGCAATGCCGGAAGAAGCTAAAACCCATTGTACACAAGTTATCGTCGGTGAGGCAGAAAACGTCATTAAGGATGCTGTAGAATTAAAAATCAGGGATGATATAATATATGCTCCTGCGGTAAAAAATCTTGATGAAGTGCCGTTCCCCGATTATTCCATATTGAAAACCCCGTTTAAGGCTGTAAATGTCAACACCACACGGGGGTGTCTTAACAATTGTTCATTCTGCACGACAACGAGGATGTTTTTCCCATACAGGGAAAGAAGTGCTGAGAATATAATTGAAGAGATCGAGATTTACAAACGTATGGGAGTTAAATATCTTAATTTTCAGGATAACAATTTTACGGCAAACAAGGACAAGGTAAAGCAGGTATTAAAATTGATGGTGGAAAAAGACCTGGTTTTCCGCGACGTATTTTTTTTCAGCCGCTCCGACATCGCCGATGATGATGAATTACTCGGGCTTTTCAGAAAAATCGGCAGACCCGTGGTTCTGGTAGGCATAGAATCAACAAACCAGAAATCGCTTGATCTGATAAACAAAAAGCAGAACTCAAATGAGCTTTTCGGGAGGCTTCGAAAACTGGCAGAGAATAAAATTAAACTGAGTGCAAGCATTGTGCTGGGTCTTGATTTTGACACACTGGATGATATCAGGAACACGGTTGCATTCTGCAAAAAAATAAAATCATTCGCTATTCAGCCCCCGCCGCTGACAATTTTTCCCGGTACGCCGCTTTTTGAGCAATTTGAAAAAGAGGGCAGGATAATCACAAAAAACTGGGATTATTACGACATGATGCATGTAATGTTCAGCCCGGTCAACATGACTCCCCTTGAATTGCAGAAAGAATTCTTCAAGGCATTGAGAAAATTTTATACTTTTTCTTCATCATTCGGAATTTTATTGAATTTCGGGCTCATAACGTTTTTAAAGCGGGTTCTTCTGACAATTGTTTCAAAGGGCTGGCTTCTTTTTACAAGATTTTTTGAAAAAAAATTTTATTTGATGCTGAAAAAATATCGAAAAAAACCCCCCGAGAGTTTCGGTTTTTAATCAGGCAAAATTTAACCATTATTTTTATTATTCATTATTTAAATCAAAGTAATTTATACTATAAATTTCAAAAAAAGCTATACTTTTGGCAAAGTATTTATAAAAAATAAATTATTTACACAATCTATTTCATGTTTTAAAAATAATAAAAAAACTGCAAAATATGTTTGCAGTTTTAAACTATATCTGATATATTACTTTAAGTTATATTAAACAAAGTTTGTGGAGGAAATTTTAATGAAGATAAAATCCAAAATTTTATTTACCAACACAGCGATTGTTGTTTTCCTGTTTTTTTCTTTTATCGTGATAATAAATATATTTTTGAATTTTTTTTATAACGAAAGGATAAAAAATTACAGGGAAGAATTACTTTCGGATAAAAAGGTTTATTTAAAAAATCTAGTTGACTCTGCATATTCCCTCATTGAAAAAAATTACAATGACTATATAAATAACCGGGGAAACCCGGCTGATATTTCTGAAATTCAGAAAAACACTCTGGATTTGATAAAAAACATGAGGTATGATCATGGCGTCGGCTATTTCTGGATAAATGACACGGGAAAACCGGTACCAACCATGATCATGCATCCGATTTTGCCGGAACTGGATAACAAGGTTTTGAATGATGATAAATTCAACTGTGCATTCGGAAAGAAAGAAAATCTTTTTGCGGCCTTTGTCGATGTATGTGAAAAACAGGATGAAGGATATGTAGACTATTTATGGCCAAAGCCGTTAAAGGAAGGGGTTACAAAGGATTTACCCAAACTTTCATTCGTCAAGATATTCAGGCCGTGGAATTGGATAATAGGCACGGGGGTTTATATTGATGATCTTAATACCAAGGTCGATCAATTAAAGAGCCAGAATAACAGGGAAAAAACCACAATAATTTTTATACTGTGTTTTATAACCTTGCTGATTTTCGGTGTATCACTTATAGTCTCAATGTTTATTTTTTCCGGTTTATTCAATCCTATGGATAAAAGTCTTGAAATGATCAAGGAGATTTCAAAGGGTGAAGGCGATTTAACAAACAGGCTAAGCGTTAAAACAAACGATGAAATAGGTATGTTCTCAAAACATTTCAATGAGTTTATCGGCAAGCTGTTTGATATTATCGTAAATATTAAAAAAGTTGCAATTACTTGCAGCAATATCGGCAATAGGTTAACGGCCGGTTCCAGAGAAATTACCACAACTACCGAGTTAATAAAATTTTCCATGAACAGCATCAAGGCAAAAAGCGATGATTTTGACAATGAGAGCAGCAATGTAAAGGATATAGCGATTGATTTGAATAAATACATCAAGGATATTGTCAAAAGCATTGAACAGCAGTCTGCTGATATAAATGAATCATCATCATCTATACATGAAATGATCTCGTCGATCAATAATATTTCCAATGTCACAATGGAAAAACAGTCACTGGTCGAGGCTCTCAATGCAGTTGCAGAGAACGGGGAAAAGCACATGGAAAATACCACTGCCCTGATTAATACTGTTTTAAACTATGCGGATAAAATTTCGGAAATAATAAAGGTAATTAATAATATTTCCGCACAGACAAATTTGCTGGCAATGAATGCAAGTATTGAGGCCAGTCATGCAGGAGAATACGGCAAGGGCTTTGATGTTGTTGCCCAGGAGATCAGGAAATTGTCTGAAGCGACTTCGATTAATTCCAGGGAAATAGCAGTGACACTCAAGGATATTATTGTAAATATTAATGCAGCACACGAATCAAACAAAGAAACCAGTTCAACAATGAACAGGATAATCAGCGGTATCATGGACGTTTCCGGCAGTATAAAGGAAATATCAATGGGTATGAAGGAAATGTCGATCGGCAGCAGCCAGATAATGGAGGCTCTGGGCAACCTTGTTAAAACAGCCGATTCAATCAAGACTTCATCAAGAAACATAAATGAAAAAACCGATCTTTTGGAAAATTATATCGTCAAATTATCGGATTTGTCGAATGAAAACAAGAACAGTATCGCGGAAGCTTCTCTTGGTGTTTCGGATATCAATGATTCACTGATCAGGCTGGAAAAGTTAAGCGATGACAATTATAAAAATATGCAATCCCTTGAACTGGAAATCAGGAAATTTAAAACTGACAATTAGGCGGGACTGCAGGCACATCCGTATAAAAAAAAATATAATAATTTCCTGTATTCTTATTTTATTTGACATTTTAATATCTAAAATTATAAATTTAATCATGAACAAAATGTTTAACAGAACAATTTTTTTGATAATCCTGGTATTTTTAAATAAAAACCTGATTTTTCCCTATCTTAATCCTTTCTGGGAAAAAGAAGACAAAATTGTCTATAAACTTCATAAATTCATTCCTAATACCATAATATTCAATTTTTCCAACACACTGGATAAAACGAGAGGTATTACACCTTTGGGCCTGTATTATGAATACAGCGCAACTGCAAATTTTTCCGGGGCGCTTTTTTTGAATACAAAATTCAGCCTTGGAGAAAATGTGCCGTCTTTAAAAACCTTTGACACGGGGATTTATTACAGGCCGATAAAATTTCTCGGATTTTATACGGATTATAAATTCAGAAATTTTGCAATATATCAGATAGCCGAGCATAATCTTGTTATGTACGTCGATTTGCTGTTTAATTTTATTAAATATTTTTCAGCAACAGCAGAAGTCGGTTTTGATTTGAGATTCGTGGATTTGAATATTAATGATTCTCTCACGGTTTATAAGAAGGATTGGCTTTTCTATGCATCGTTTAAATGGAAAAACATTTTTATGCTGCATCCGATGTACCTGTTTTCAGTCGGGATATCCATAGGGAATATTTCGGATTTTGAATTATATTCTTTTAATTACTGGCAGGTTGAATTTATTAATTATATTCATCTGCCCAAGGGGTTTTCAATATTTATTAATGGGGGATTCGGATATTCAGGCTCTCTTCCGGGAGCTGGAATAATTAACAAAGGCTGGGTCACTTTAGGAGGCAGATATGAAATTAAGACTCATCTTTAATTATCTGTTGATTTTATTTCTATTTTTTATAAATTGCAGCAACGAGCCCGATTTATCCGGTTATTTACCGGGATTGGTAAATTCTTCAAATGTGGAGGACAGGTTCAGCGAGAGGGGATCGTTAAACGGATTTACAGCACCGGCTATTGCAGATACAAACAATTTCAGTTTTGTTGTAATGACAGACACCCATTATGACAGATCGCAGTTGGGGTATTTCAAATACATTGAAGATCATAAAGCCGAATGGGGAATCTCTTTTATTGTGGTAACGGGCGATCTGGTGCAAAACGGGGACAAATTTTCTTATCAATTGCTTAAAGATGATATTGCAAAAATAACTTTACCGGTATATCCGGCAATAGGGAATCATGATATTTATAACAATGGATTCGATTATTACAAGAAATATTTCGGAAGGACGGTTTACCGGATTATAATCGGCCAGACGGAGTTGATTTTTCTCGATACGGCAAACGGGACTCTCGGCGAAGGGCAGAAGGCGTGGCTTGAAAGCAGGCTGGAGAATTCTTCATGCAAAAACAAGATGATATTTACACATTACAGCCCCATTGATATGGAATTCGAGAGCCCGACTTCAATGTCCTATCCCGAGGAAGCCTATTATATTTTTGATTTGTGTGACAGGCATAATGTGGATTATTATATCTGCGGCCATCTTCATGCATATCATAACGAAGAAATCAGGGGGACAAATTATATCGTTTTAAGCAACCGTGCAAAAGGAACGGATAGCCTGTTAAAAGTATCTGTTGAGAACGGAGAATTAAAATATAAAATTCTTGAATAATATTTACAAACAAACTTTCTCGTTAAATTTTAAATAAAATCAGCAATAAACCGGTTATTTTGGGTTCAATTTTTAATTTAATATGCTATAATGCCAATCTATTTACATCCGGAAAAAATTCTACAATTAGGACAAAAATTGTGTAAATTATATTTTTTGTTTTATTTATAAAATTATTTTTCCGGCAAATTTAAGTCATAAGATCAAACCAGGAGCAAAAATTTGCTGAGAGCAAAGATCGCGGGCACAGGATCATATCTTCCCGAAAAAATTTTAACCAATGCAGATCTTGAAAAAATAGTGGACACAAGCGACGAATGGATAACAACCAGGACCGGGATGAAAGAACGGCATGTTGCGGCAGAAAATGAAACCACCAGCAGTATGGCATTAATTGCCGCCGAAAGGGCCCTGAAAAAGGCACGGATGACTCCTGAAGAAATCGATTGTATCCTGGTTGCCACGGTAACACCGGACATGGTTTTTCCATCCACGGCCTGCATCTTACAGGATAAACTTCAAACGCAAAACTGCATGGCAATGGATATGTCGGCTGCCTGCACGGGATTTATATATGGCCTTCACCTTGCCAACAGTTTGATTGCAACGGAGCAGGTAAAAAATGTTCTCCTTGTCGGCGCCGAGGTTTTGACTTCAATAACGGATTATACTGACAGGAATACCTGCGTTTTATTTGGCGATGCAGCCGGGGCCGTGATTCTAACACCATCAGAGACTTCACAGGGCATGCTTTCTTCTTTTGTCGGAGCGGATGGATCAAAAGGGGAGCTTTTAAAAAAACATTCGGGCAACACAAGGCAGCCCATTCATAAAATGAGTCCTTATGATTATCACAACATATTCATGTACATGGACGGCAAGACGATATTCAAGAGTGCCGTACAGCGCATGACCTCATCATTAAGCGCCGCCCTTGAAAAATGTGGAAAATCTTTGAGCGATCTTGACATGATCATACCTCATCAGGCCAATTTGCGGATAATCGAAATGGTCAGGGAATATGCAAAATTGAGGGAAGACCAGATATTTATTAATATTCACAAGACAGGCAACACTTCTTCCGCTACCATACCGGTGGCACTGGATGAGGCTATTACAGAGGGCAAACTTAAAAAAGGCGACATTGTAGGATTAACTGCATTTGGCGGCGGCCTGACTTACGGTGCGGCTGTTATTGAGATGTAGTTTTTTTATCTTGTTTAAGAAACCAGTCATAATTCTTTTTGCAGTCCATATCGCCCAGTTTTGCACCTTTTTTCCAGGTTTCTTCG
>JBJKSS010000505.1:0-4030 GCA_046703745.1 Spirochaetota bacterium | reverse complement strand
GCACTTTACTGGAAGGAAAAAAACAACTCCCTGGAGCCCGAAAAAATGTTCGGCTATTTCGAAAGCATCTCGAAGCTTGTGGACAGGATAGAAGACATCATAAGAAATCTTAAATTCATGATTAATTCCCCTGAAAAAATCGAGGCAAAAGAAATAGATATAAACAGGGGCATCTCGGATGCACTTGAAAACACAAGGCAAAAATTGTCATCGCATGCCATCATTACAGAACTGAAACTTGATGAAAAAATCAAACCGATTGTTTTTTCTGACAGGCAGTTCCAGCAGGTAATCACAAATCTCCTGGATAACGCAATCTATGCCCTGGACAAATCGGGAAAAACCGGAAAAAAAATTTTCATTACAACCAAAGAAAAAAAAGATCATGTTATACTGAAATTTGCCGACAACGGCCCCGGGATAGAAAAAGAAAATCTGTCAAAAATATTCGAGCCTTTTTTTTCCACAAGGCAGGATGAAGATAATATGGGCATGGGCCTTTTTGTGATATCCAATATACTTAAAACATTCAACTCGGAAATAAGCGCGTATAACAATGAATACGGAGGGGCCACTTTTGAAATAATCACAAGAAGGACGGGACATTGATAATATGGAAATCATGATTGTAGATGATGAAAGGGAAGAATGCGGGTATCTTGCCGATTTCATTTCAGGATTGGGGCACAATGTAACGCAATGTTACAATGGAGATGATGCCCTGAAAAAAATAGACAGCGAAGCATTCGACCTTCTCATCTGCGATGTCGGTCTTCCGGGCAGGAACGGTATAGATATAGTCGAGTATTTAAAAAAAGAAAGCATAGACCTTAAAGCGATCCTCGTGTCCGGCAGGGACGAGGTAATCAGGTCGATAAATGCCATGGAACTGGGAATAATGGATTTTTTAATCAAACCGATCGATATAAAAAAACTTGCAAACCTTGTGGAACTTGCCGGTGAGTCATCAAATGAGACCAAAGAACCTGCGGGCCTGATTTTCAATGACGGTGAATACATGGAAATCGACGACTACAAATTTCCAAAGGACTACTCAATACAGAATGACTTCCTCGGTAACATCGGAATTTTCTCGGAAAAAATCTTTTCCATATACAGGAAGCTCGAAAAGCTCTCGGAATACCCGCACATCCCGGTGCTCATCGAGGGCGAGACCGGAACAGGCAAGGAAATCATAGCGCGGTACATACATCATAAAAATACCGGCAGCAGGGGGGAATTCGTTGCACTTAACTGCTCCAACCTGAAAAACGAACTGTTTGACGCAGAGTTATTCGGTTACGACAGGGGCGCATTCACAGGAGCGGACATGAAGGGCAAAACGGGCAAGATCAAACTTGCGGAAAACGGTACGTTGTTCCTTGACGAGATAACGGAGCTTACCCCCGGCGAACAGGCCAAGCTTCTCAGGGTCATACAGGAAAGGGAATTTTTTAAACTGGGCGGAAATACCAGGGAAAATGTCACCGCCAGAATAATCACTGCATCAAACCGGGATGTAAGGAAGCTTGTTGCGGAAAACCGTTTCAGGGAAGACCTGTATTACAGGCTCGATATATGCAAGGTCACGATGCCGCCGCTGCGTGAAAGAAAGGATGAAATAGTGCCGCTTGCGATTTTTTTCATCAAATCGGCCGGCAGGGAGCTCGGCAGAAAAATCAGAAGGATAGAAACATCGGCGCTGAAGCTCCTGATGGAAAATGACTGGAACGGCAATGTGCGGGAATTGAAGAACATCATCATGAAAATCATCCTGTTCAATGAAACCGATCATCTATCGAAAAAAATGTTTGAAACGCTTTTGAATGCCGAGCCAGAAGAGCATTTTGTTCAAAAAACCGGAATAACGGATTTTGAAATCCCCGACAGGCCTTTTGATCTTGACGAATTTACGCTTGATATCGTCAGGAAGACACTGCAAAAATTCAACGGGAACAAATCGAAAACCGCAAAATTCCTGGGCCTAAGCCGGACACAACTTTACGGAAGATACAAGATTTAAAATTGTCCGGCATTCAACAGTTGTTGAAAAATAAACATACAATTGATATAATCCCTTAAATTTGATAAGTCCCTTAATCAGTCTAAATAACAATATATCTGTAAATTAGAATGATTTTTCATAAATGGCACAAATTGTGCTTTTTAAATTTAAATCCTATTCAAGGAATTTTTATTATGAATATATTGATTGTTGATGATGATGCCGATATACTGAAAAACATAAAGGAAATACTCGGCCCCTTCAATTACAATATCATGACGACCGTCAGCCCCCGCGAGGGCCTGGCACTTCTGGAAAAGAATGATTTTGATATTCTGATAACAGATATAAAAATGGAAGAGATGAACGGATTCGAACTGATTAAAAGGGCTAAAAATATAAATCAGGGCATTGAGATCATCGTGATTTCCGCATACTACGACCAGAACCTGGTAAATTCACTTGAAAATCATGATATTTCACTGTTCCTGGAAAAACCGATAAACATAAAAAAATTCTTCGACAAACTCACTGAAATAAAAAACAATTTAACCTGAATCAAAAATTATTTTGAAAATATCCAATCGAGTAGTTTGAGATCAACCTGATGCTGCGAATAAAGTGTATCAAAATGTACAATTGTCTGAAATCGAACATCATGTCTTTCACAAAAAAATGGAAATAAAAACTTTTGCCCGCCTAATTACCCAAATATCTAAAAGTTAGGCCATTATTTTTTTGGGCTGCGCTTGGCACAATTCATGCTTTTATTACAAACGTGGATGTTTATTTTAAATAGTGCCGTTGGCATTAAACTGATTTTTTTTAAAAGAGGAAAAATAAAATGAAAAAAATAAAATTTGGCGCATTGCTGGCCATTTTGATTTACCTCGCATCATGCGTTACAATGCAGCTGAATGAATGGCAGATCACTGTTACGCCTGAAAGCAAGGTTTTCAATCCGGCAGGCAGCGACACAAAAACAAACAGGGAAATTCTGGACATAAACAATGCAACAAAAATATCCGGCATTAAAAGCTGGACAATGGAAATCAAAAATTTTGCGGGCAAGACTGTATACTCCGTTAACAACAGCGGCAGCCTGAGCACAAGCGTAATATGGGACGGCAAAGACAGCTCCGGCAAAATATCACCTGACGGGAAGTATTCCGCAGCACTTACCGTAAACCTCAATTTCGGGAAACCCCTTGTTGTAAATTCCGGGGAATTCGCAATCGAAAGCGGGGCGCCGTCTGTTGAAATCACGCCGTCTACAGACATTTTTTCACCTAACGGAGACGGCAGCCTTGATACTTTCGGAATCAGCCAGAAAGGATCGAATGAAAAGGAATGGACCGAAACGATCACATCGCCCGACAACAGGGTTGTCTGGACAAAATCTTATGCCGGCAATCCGGTTCCAAAGGAAAGCTGGGACGGTAAGGACATGAATGGGAACCTGCAAAAAAACGGCACCTACAAGTACACGATTGAGGCCACAAACATTGCAGGCAAAACGGCAAAAGCAGAGGCTTCGGTCGAATTGAAAAATGAAGTTACAACCGCATCGCTGAAAACAAACGAGAACCAGTTTTCATCAAAGTCCAATGTGCTGCAATTAAGCCCGGAAGTAAAGGTCAACGAGGACATAGAAAATTACAAACTGGAAATTCTCGATAATGCAGGTAAAGCCGTAAGAACATTCGAGGGCGGATCACTGATACCCGCATCATTTGAATGGAACGGCAAAACAGATGACAACAAGAACGCACCGGACGGAAATTACACAGCAAAGCTGGATATTTCATACAAATTCGGCAACAGGGTGCAGGCCGAAACGCCGGAATTCATTCTCCACAATGAACAGCCTGCCGTAGATGTAAGCATACAACCTGATCTCTTTACGCCGGATAACGACGGGGAGAACGACAAATTGTTCATCGGCCTGACAGCCAAAGACGTGACGGGGATCAAGGACTGGAAGGTAACCATCATGGATCCCGACAACAACACGGCATTCAAGAC
>JBJKSS010000504.1:0-4024 GCA_046703745.1 Spirochaetota bacterium | reverse complement strand
CCTGTGAGATGAACGGTGCAACCGTGAAAATAACGGTTACCGATCACAGGATGCTGGGAAGGAAATACAGGCAATTCCTCAAAATCCTCATCTTTGACGGCACATATTACGGAGCGCTCCTCTGTTTCAACAGGCTGTTCCTTAAAACTGCGCTGCAAATCGGAAAGGAATTTTACATAACCGGCAAATTCACTTACGGCTACGGCGAGATACAATCATCAAACTTTGAGTACGAGGAAGCCACTGATGAATACAGGGGAAGGATACTGCCCATCTATCCGCTGACTGCCGGGTTAACGCAAAACATACTCAGAAAGGCCGTTAGCGATGCATTGGGAAAATACAGGCTCGAGATCGAGGATGAAATACCTCTGCAATTCATAAAAAAAAGAGGGCTCCAGTCAAAACGGGAAGCAGTGAAGAATGTCCACTATCCCCCGGATTTTGCATTATTCGCAGCGGCAAAACGCACATTCATCTATGAAGAATTTTTTTTCCAGAGATTTTTCCTTCTCAAGCGCAGGGAATTGACCAAAAAAATCAGCAAGAACAGGCGAAAAATCGGTTTCGATCTCAAAAAACATCTTGTCGGCAGCCTTCCGTTCAGTCTTATGGACTACCAGCTTAAGGCAATAGAAGAGATCGAAAGGGACATTTTTTCCGACTATGTATTCTCAAGACTGATACAGGGCGATGTGGGAAGCGGCAAGACCGTTGTGGCCCTCGCTGCAATGCTTGACGTTGTCGAGGCGGGGTGCCAGGTTGTGCTCATGGCACCGACCGAAGTTCTTGCAACGCAGCATTACAGGACAATTTACAATTTTACAAAAGGAATGGATTTAAGCACCGGGCTCCTCACCGGCAGCCTCAATAAAAAAGAAAGGGACGGCTTGCTCTCCGGGATAAAAACAGGAAGCCTGAATATCCTCATCGGCACGCATGCGGTTTTCAGCGACGACGCTGTTTATAAAAACCTCGGCCTCGTGGTAATAGACGAACAGCAGAGATTCGGCGTGGAGCAGAGGTACCAGCTTCTTTCAAAAGGAGAGGCGGTCGACCTTTTGCTTATGACCGCAACGCCCATACCGAGGAGTCTTGCGATGAGCCTCTACGGTGATCTTGAGCTTACCATGATGAAGGGACTCATAAAGGGAAGACTGCCTGTCAAGACCTGGCTCATAGAAGACAATGAAGAGCGCATTGAAAAAATGCATGACTGGATCAAAAAGGAAATTTATTCAGGCGGCCGTGTGATATTCGTCTACCCGCTTATTGAAGAATCCGAAAAATTCGAAGGCAAGGATCTTAAAACCGAGTTTGAAAAACTGTCGAAGATTTACGGGAAGGACAATGCCGCATTGCTGCATTCCAGGGTGGAAAACGCCGAGAAAGACAGGATAATGAACGATTTCAGGTCGGGGAAAACGAACGTGCTGGCTGCCACAACTGTAGTGGAAGTGGGCATAGACGTACCGGATGCCAATATCATTGTGGTCGAAAATGCATCCAACTACGGACTGAGCACGCTTCACCAGCTTCGCGGAAGGGTCGGAAGGAACAACAGGCAGGGGTACATGATCCTGATAGAAAACAGCGACGATCTTACGGACAATGCAAAAGAGCGCCTGTCAATCATGACCAGTGAAAACGACGGTTTCAAGATTGCCGAGGAGGATCTTCTGCTCAGGGGCCCGGGTGATTTCCTCGGCTCGAGACAGTCCGGGCTCCCCGAATACAAATTCGCCGACATACGAAAGGATATTGAAATCATGAAGGAGTCGAGCATCGATGCAGAAGAATTATTCAATGCCGATCCGAATATCGACATGCCTGAAAACATGAACACCAGGGCCGGCTTCATGAACAGGCTCAAGTCATATCTGAATAATTACGACAGGAGTGAAGTTTGAAAAACAGACCGGAAAAACCGTACCGACACAGGAAAAAGGTCAAGGTGCATCCGCGTGTGATCGCCGGATCGATAAAGGGCAAGCTTGTTGAATGCCCCCCGGGTGAAATAAGGCCGATGACATCAAAAGTCAAGGAAGCATTGTTTGATATATTGAGAGATATAACCGGCTATACGATGCTTGACCTGTTTTCCGGATCGGGCAATATAAGCATAGAGGCCTTTTCCAGGGGAATTTCGCAGAGCGACCTGATCGAGGCCGACCCGGGCAAGAAAAAAGTAATTCTTAAAAACCTCGAATCAGCAGGATTTAAAACTGCGAATCTCATAATAGCGGATGCAATAACCTTTTGCAAAAGATGTACAAAGCAGTATGATTTTATAATGGTTGATCCGCCGTTCAGGTGGGAAAAAAAAGCCGAACTTTTAAAGGTAATTTCCGGCCAGGGCCTTTTAAAAAAAAGCGGCTCGCTCGTTATACACCTGCAGAAAAAAGAAAAAGTGGAAGAGCAAATCGGCGATCTTGTCCTTTATGATACGAGAACCTACGGACTGAACATGCTTTTATTCTACAGGGTCGCGGATTAAACCTGTTGCTGCAGGCCATTTTCAGCAGAACCGGCCCTTAATCAATAAATATTTTTTTGTTTAATTTTTATGAATTTGGTTGCCTTTGCCGGACTATTTTTATTATACTTTAGGTATTGCTTCAAAAATTTTTAACTCTTATAGGAAAATATTAAATAACCGTTAAAAATGACGGGTTTCATTAATATTAATAAATAAAAAGCGGGGTTCCAGGCGCCACCCTTGAATAAACAGAAAAAACCAGGCATCCGGCAGATGACAACTTTAAGTGATAACCGGCATTATAAAATTATCGCAGCTTCCTTACTTGGTCTCACGGCATTACTTGTTGATTTTTTTTCTTTAAATTACCAGGTACAAAACACCAGTTTATACTTTTTTGCCGGCCTTTTTTTCTCCATGATTGCAGCGATGGCACTGGGATGGAAATACGCAGCGCTTTCCGTGCTGATCGAAATGATACCACGTGCCTTCATAATACCGCACAACTATTTGTCAATCGCAGGATTGTTGGTGCCGGCGGTCTGGATCATCTACCACGGACTCTGCTCAGATGCCCATAAAAAATCAAAAAAAATTTATTTAACACCCTACCTCGCCGAAATCCCGTTCAGGATATTATTGACAGCCGGGACGGTTTTAACGGCGGTATATTTTTCGAATGCATCGTGGTTCACAACAATCGGATTGAAACACCCGGCATCCGGCAGCTCCGTTTACCCGCTGATTATCACCGACATGATAAATGCATATCTCATTATCATGTTGTCCGACTTCCTGTTAAACCTGGACATTTCATCAAGAATTTTCAAATTCGACAAATCATTCTCAAAAAACATGCCCGGGCATATTTTCCTGGGTTTCACGATCGGATCAATCGCATTCTGGATCATAGACAGTTTCCTGGATTATTACCTGGTTTACCACCGGGGGTTGTCACCGGCCGAACCGGTAAATCTTGATAAAATTCTTTTTACAGGCATTCACACCCGGCTGGCTCTGTCTCTGGTAATTATCGGTTTCGGACTGGCGATTTCGATCATTATAAGGAAATATTACCACTCTAAAAAAAGATACAGGGATATAGTGGAAAACATGTATGACGGTTTTGCAGTGATGGACAGGAACGGTGATTTGACCTATGTGAATGAAAGTATATGCAGGATGCTCGGATATGCAAGCGGTGAGTTACTGAACAAAAACATACTGGAATTCCTGGATGATGACAACAGGAAAATTTTAATGAGCCAGATAGACTTGAGGAAACTCGGAGAAACCAGACCCTATGAAATAAATTTCAAAACCAGAGCCGGCGGTATTGTCACCACCCTTCTCTCCCCCCAGCTTGTATTCGACAAAAAGGGAAAATTTATGGAAAGCTTCGCAGTGATAAGGGACATATCCGAGAGAAAATGCTCCGAGTTGAAGCTCAGGGAAAGCGAGGAAAAATTCAGGACGCTGACGGAACAGTCACCCAGCATGTTAGTTATCAATAATGAAAAAACAATACTCTAAGCAAACGAAAAA
>JBJKSS010000503.1:0-5908 GCA_046703745.1 Spirochaetota bacterium | reverse complement strand
GCCTCCAATGCTGGTCAAGCCTGCCGGGTTTACAAACCTGTACATCTGAATCTGTCCGACATTCACAATTTCATCGCTTCCTCCGACCTTGCAGGTCACAACTCCATCGTTGCTGATTGCAATTGAGTTTTCGAGGAAATTTTCCGGGAATATGATAGGCGGATCCATTTTATATCCGTTGCTGTTTACCATCTGCCTGTTTGAATCTACTTTCCACGAGCCGTCCCTTGTATATGCTTCGGTACCGTCATACTGCAAAACCTTGAAAAATCCTTCTCCTTCAATTGCAAGGTCTTTAAGGTTGCCGGTGTTTTGCAGTGATCCTTGCTCGAATAATTTTTGTGTTGCGGCAGGCTTGACACCGAGTCCGACATGTATTCCCGTAGGATATTGACTGATAGAAGAGGAAGGCGTGCCGGCCATTCTTAAATTTTGATAAAGAAGGTCTTCAAAGTCGGCCCTTGTCCTTTTATAACCGGTTGTATTTACGTTTGAAAGATTATGTGCAATCGTATCGATGTTAAATTGCTGGCCATTCATTCCGCTTGCGGCTGTCCATAAGGAACGCATCATAAGATTATTCTCCTTGAATTATACTGTTATATTTATCGGTTTTTTTGAAAATTTGATTAGGTTAAATATGATTGAAAAGGCAGAAACAGACTAATTTGATTTGGAATAATCCTTTTCGCAGGCGAAGATTTTCAATTCACAGGGTTTGAGCGTTATATTCAGTTCTTTTACGTAGCCATTAAGCCTGTCTTCCGGAGAATAATCCCTGATTTTATCGCATTCTAACAAATTATTCAGGTTTGCGAGGAAAATATGCTGCGGTTTATTGATATCCTTGTTTAAAATTACAATAACTTTTGTATTTTCCCATATTTTGACGAAGCAGAAGACATTCATCCAGTTTTGATGTTCAATGATTGTTATCGTACTTTCTTCATGGAAGGGAATTAGTGACATTTTGATTTCAAGAATTCTTTTTATTTTTTTTGAATAATCAAGGCCGGTGTTTTCCCAGTCGGAAGGTTTTGTATTTACAGTATCGATCCTTTTGGTAAAACCGTATTCAAATCCGGTTGTAATCATGAACCCCTTTGAAAAAATCGCCTCAAAATAAAGTCTCTGTAAAAAGGCCGGCTCGTTATTCATGGATTCAAACATCAGTCTCGGGGTATCATGCGTTTCGGGGAATGATATTGACGGTGCAATGTTCCTTGTCAGTTCCGACTGTTCGAGGCACCAGGGATCATTGTAATTCCACCATTTTGAGGAATTAAAAATATAGTCAAAACCGCAGTTTGATAATGATTGAATCTGTATGGGCGTGCAGCCGAGAGTTTCGGCCAGGAAGAATATGTCCGGATATTCCCCCTTTAATTTTGAAATCAAAAATGTCCAGAAATCGGCAGAAATCTGGTATGCTGCGTCGCACCTGAATCCCTTGAAGCCCAGGTCAAGGTAGTGTTTGCAAACACCGTAAAAATAATTCCAGAGATTTTCCCTGTCAGGACTGTCATCAAGATTGAAGGTCGCAAGATCGCCCCATGTCACCCTCCTGCCGTTTTCCCATGCGCCAGGTCTTTCAAGTTCGCCATTTTCATCTATTTTGTACCAGTCTTTGTGTTTTTCTATCAAATTGCAGTCAATGGAAGAATGATTGACAACCAGATCCATGATCATTGTAATGTTTTTTTGGGTGCATAAACCCAAAAAATGTTTAAGCTGATCTTCGCAAGGGGCGTCGTCTGTAAAAAAATTTTTATTGTAATCGTAATAATCCTTAACCGCGTAAATGCTTTCGGAAAAACCCGGCAGATGAAAAGGGTTGATAAAAATTGAATTGAATCCCATTCCGTTAATTTTATCAAGCGAGTTTTCCCAGTCCTTTATGCTTTTATATAATCTTGGAAAAAGGTTATAGATGTTAAGCGGTTTCATTGTCAACTCCTATTAAAGAAATCAGTATCGCTTTAATAGTATGCATCCTGTTTTCCGCCTGGTCGAATACGAGAGACTGGGAGGATTCAAATACTTCTTCCGTCACCTCAAGGTTATGCTCCTCGTATTCATGCGAGGCCGGCAGACAGTGAAGGAATATTGAAGTTTCCTTGCCGGTAGCCTTCATTATTTTATTATCAACCTTGTATTTTTTCAAATCTTTCAGTTTTTGTCTCGCGCCTTTCTTCTTTTCTTCACCCATGCTGAGCCAAACATCGGTATATACTACATCCGCATCTTTTACCGCCTCAAACGGGTCCGTTGTAAGAACAAGATTGTCAATAAAAAATTTATGTTCGTTGGTCAGTCTGGTGATTAGTTCCTTGCCGGGTCTGAGATTTTTGGGAGAAGCAATTGAAATTTTCATTCCCATCTTGGCTGCGCCGATAAGAAGACTGTTTGAAACGTTGTTGTTCCCGTCTCCAAGAAATGCAAGTTTTATTCCCTCAAGCCCGTTGAATTTTTCCTTGATAGTCATTAAATCGGCAAGAATCTGTGTCGGATGATCGGTATCAGTCAGACCATTAATCACCGGAAGCTTTGAATATTTTGCAAGTTTTTCAACCGTTTCCTGTTTATATCCCCTGAAAATAATCGCATCAAACATCCTTCCGAGGACCCTTGCGGTATCTGAAACCGACTCTTTTTTACCCAGCTGTATCTCGTTTTTTCCCAGGAATTCGGCATGCGCCCCTTCGTCTACACATGCAACGCTTGTGGCGCATCTCGTCCTGGTTGATGTTTTCTCAAAGATCATTGCAATATTCTTGTTTTTTAACCTGTATTTATATATATTATTTTTCTTTTCTTTTTTAAGATTTATAGAAGATTCGATCAAATAATTGATTTCCTCAGTCGTAAAATCTTTTAAGGTTAAAAAATTTCTTTTATATAAATTAAATTTCAAAATTGATTCTCCTGAAATAAAACTCAAGTTTAATATAATTAAACATTCTAGTCAATTATTATAATTTTCAGTACAAAAAATATAATTTTTGTAAAATTTGCTATTAGTCGGCCAGGTTATTTTTTTTATTTTCTAAATAATGCCAAACTGCACAAATTATTAATATATCATAAAATTTATCTCGGAAAATACTTTTAAAAAGATTAAAAATCATATAAAATAGAACAAATTTTTGCTAAGATATTAATTGTATTTTTTCGGAGGAATAAATGATATTCGGTTACTTCAGGAAGGGCCCCATACAACTTTATGCCCTTCCAGGTGCAGAAGGTTATGTAAA
This sequence comes from Spirochaetota bacterium, assembly GCA_046703745.1. Lineage (GTDB taxonomy): Bacteria > Spirochaetota > GWE2-31-10 > GWE2-31-10 > JAFGQB01 > CAZHHK01. The sequence goes on along the minus strand of JBJKSS010000503.1, from coordinate 2,654 downwards.
AAAAGTTGCCAGATGGCTCGCAAAAGAGTTTTTAAGTGAATTCGATTCGAGAAAAATTGATATTATCGATTATTTCTATATGGATGAGGATGAAATAAGGGAATATAAAAAATATAACGGCAACGATGAAGATTTTCTTGTAAATTATCTTACCGGTGAATTCTCCTATTTTTCACACAGGAACGGTGCAATCGAGATTTCCATAACGAAGAGTGCAAGGAGAAGGGATGTTTTCGTGTTTCACACTTTCAGTGAAGTAGCCATCCATGACCACAACGGAAAAAAGAGACATATTTCAATGTCTGACCAGGAATTACTGCTTTACAATACGCTTGATGCATTCCTCGAGGCAAAAGTCAACAAGGTAACGATATTTGAAATGAACCTTGGCCAGGCACGAAGCGACAGGCCGAAGGGAAGGGGTTCATGCAACCTGAGAACTTTTTTCAGGAACATTACGGCGAATGGCGCCGATCACTTTTTTACGTTCCAGATCCATTCAAGCAAGTCATTGATAGGCATTGACAATACGAGAACCAAATACGACAACCTCAGCGGCCAGAGCCTTTTGATAAAGCATCTTTTGAATAATCATATAAAAACACTCGATTATTACCAGAATGTTGTCCAGAATGAATGGATATTCAGTTCGGTTGATGCAGGCGGGAAAGAATTCGCCGCTGAATTCGCAAAGTCTCTGAAACTGCCCCTGCTTGTTGTCGACAAGAGGAGGAACCCCATTACAAATATCATTGAAGAAATAACCATAGTAAAGCCGGAATCCCTCTCTTTGCAGGGGAAAACAGTTTATGTCGTCGATGACATGATAGATTCGGGCGGCAGCATCGTTGATGTTTGCAAGAAATACAAGGATTTCGGTGTAAAAGAAGTGAACATCGCGGCATTTTACGGGCTGTTTTCACCTCCGGCGGAGGACAAGCTTTCGAAACTTGTCAGCGATAAAATCATTAACAAGATAATCGTAACCGATCTGGTTACACATTCATCCGAATTTTATAAAAACAATCCCTATATAGAAATTGTCGATACGACAAGCAATGCCGCGGATATTGTGATGAAAACCAATCTGGGCATGTCGCTGGAGGGATATTTCCTTCCGGTTGGAGTCGAACAATATTTAATGGATTTGCAAAAGTAGGGTATTTGTCCAAGGAACCGACAAGTTGAAAAAAAAGATATTATTTCTGATAATATTTTTTATTGTACTTTTTTCATGTGAAAAAAAGACGCCTGTTGAGGAGGAGTCGAGTTTTGAATTGCATAAGGATAACGAATTCAAGGCGGAAGAGTTAAAGAAGGGCAATGCTTACGGTGTGGTAAATACGAACAGGCTGAGGTTCAGGCTTGATCCCGACTTGAATTCAAAAACTTTGCGTTTCCTGGATAAGGGCATTATTGTTGAAATAATCAAAAAGGATACCAAACGGGTCAAGATAAGCGAAATGGAGGATTACTGGTACCAGGCTGAATATAGCGGGATAACCGGGTGGGTTTTCGGCCATTTTATCGATGTTTATGATACCTATGACAATGCCCGGGATCAGGCAAGGCAATACACGCAGAATGATTCGGAGCTTGCAAAGAATGACGGCCCGGTAATTTATGACGATGCAATAAACAAAAATCTGTTTTTTCTTAAAAACGGCAAAATTATACGGGTCATAGACGGCAAGGCGGGTATTGCCGAAAAATTGAAAATACCGTCGGATTTATATGTGACTTATTATTTTTTTGCCGATAGCCCTTCTTTAATTTATTATATTGCAAGGCAGCAGAATGCATCCGGCGAGAACGGTAATCTTTATGTCTATGATCTTGAAAAGGGGAAAAGCCTTCTTCTTTTGAATGATATTTATTTCGCGAGCTATAACGAAGATGAAAAAAAGTCCATGCTTTTTCTGAAATTGAAAGAAAGGGAAGGCAAAAAACACTGGATCATTCTTCGTGCAAAAATCAACAATATCACCGATGTCAGGGAAGTGGCATCAATCAGGCAAAAAAGAGGGAATGAAAAAGCGGAAAATGATATTTTTCTGAAAACCCTGGACAGGGAAATGGGCAGTTTGATTAATTTGACCATAGAGCCGAGAGGCAGGTTCATATACTTCAAGCCCCCTGAAGAGAATTTGACTTATCTGATCTCAACTATCAACGGCAATTTCATACAGATTGAAAACAGCGAAGGTTCGATGTTTGAAATAGATTCTTACAGGTACATCACGGTTAATTCGCAGGAAAGCTCCGACGGGCAGGCGCTTTACAACATTGTGTTAAAAGATAAATATTCCGGTATGGAAAAGGAGATCGTGACTTCCAGGCTTTATCCTGTTGATTTCGTCGTTTCACCCAAAAAAAATCTGATTGCAATGTCGATGATCGATATAGACAAAAAAAGCCAGGATTATTATCCGTCAAGTATCTATGTGTTGTCATTAACCAGTTATTCACTGATAGCCATATCAACCGAAGGGAATTCCTATCAGCCCAGATGGATCAATAATTTTTTGAAATAATGTATTACGGATTTTTATAAAAATGAGCTTGTTCGATGATGTTGATGAAAAATTTGAAGCCGCATACAACAGGGCCCTGAGCCTCCTGGATTATTCTCCGCAGACCTGCCGGATGATAGA
>JBJKSS010000502.1:0-3807 GCA_046703745.1 Spirochaetota bacterium | reverse complement strand
CAGGGGACAAAAGCGACTCCCTTGTAAGCAAAAACGGCCTGAAGCTCGATGAACTGCCCGCAGGCGCAAAAGTCGGCACGAGCTCTCTTGTCAGGAAAAACCAGCTCCTGGAAAAAAGGCCGGATATAAACATAACGGGCATAAGGGGTACCATAGAGGAGCGCGTAAAACAGGTAGATGACGGGGCGTTTGATGCCGCCATCGTGGCCACCTGCGCGCTTAAAAGGCTCGGCCTGGAAAACAGGATAACCGAAATACTGCCGTTCGAAACGCACCCGCTCCAGGGCAATATTGCGGTTACTGCAAAAAGGAACAGGCCCGAACTCGCGGAGATTTTTGAAAAACTCGACATCAGAAAAAAATTCGGCAGGCTCTATCTCATCGGGTTCGGCCCGGGCGACCCGGAGCTTCTCACAGTAAGGGCCCTTAAAATTTTAAAGGAATGCGACTGCATATTTTACGACGACCTGATCGACAAATCTTTCCTCAGGCGCTTCAGGGCGGAAAAAATATATGTCGGCAAAAGGAAAGGCATGCAGGCGCTCGGTTTTGAAGAATGCAACAATGCGATATACGAAAAACTCATTGAAGGCAAAAAGACCGTAAGGCTCAAGGGGGGCGATCCTTTTCTCTTCGGCAGGGGCGGCGAGGAGCTTCTCTTTTTCACCGAAAGAATGATCGACTGCGAGATAGTGCCCGGCATTTCATCATGCTTTGCGGCCGCCGCATACACAGGCATTCCGCTGACACACCGCGGCATATCTGCGAGCCTTGCAATCGGCACCGGGCATTCGGTCGAGTCACTGAAAATTCCTAGGGCCGATACCCTTGTATTCTACATGGCGGCATCAACCTTCGGGGACATAGCCAAAAAACTCGCAGATGAGGAGTATGATGACAAAACTCCGGTTGCGGTAATTACATCCGCCTCCACTGCCGATCAGAAAACCGTCATTATGACATTGGGCGATATTATAGCAGCAGACCGGAAATTCGAGTCGCCTTCAATCATAATAATCGGCGATGTAGTCAGCCTTTATAACCCGTCCGCAGCAGTGAACACCAAAAACAGGGTGCTTTTCACAGGCACACACATGAAAATCCATGATGATCAGGGCCGATTGATCCGTCATCCGCTTATCAGGATAACGGGCGTTAAGGATAATTCAAAACTGGACGAAGCCGTGAATAACCTCGCTTCATACGACTGGATTCTTTTCACAAGCAAGTACGGCGTCAAATATTTTTTCCGCCGCCTGCCCGGAGATGCCAGGACGTTGAGAGACATAAAAATCGCAGTCATCGGCAGGGAAACAGCCGATTACCTTTTGAGGAAACACGCCCTCAGGGCCGATCTCGTTCCGGATGACGAGTCAAGCGAGGGGCTCATTGATGCATTCTCAAAAAAAACGGTTTCCGGCAAAAGGATGCTCTATCCGTCTTCGGAATTATCGAAGGACATAATCAAAAATGGGCTGGAAAAACTGGGAAATACGGTCGACATGGCCGCTGTTTACAGCAACACATTGCCCGGAAGAATAAAAAAGGTCGATATAAACAACTTCGATTCGATAATTTTCACATCGGGCTCAACCGTGAAGAATTTCAAAAAAATTTATAAATCAATACCGGAAAACATTACTGTCTTTGCAAAGGGCAGGCACACGCTTGAAGCGGTCAAAAAGGAGCTTAATTATGAAAAGGCTAAGATCATTCAGGAAGGATGAGGCAACAAGGGATAAATACGCTGAAATAAAACTGTCGAAAGACGATCTGATACAGCCGTATTTCATTGTCGACGGCTCGAATGTCAGGGAAGAGATACCGGGTTTAAGCGGCATATATCATTTTTCGACAGACACTGCGATTGACGACATTTCCCGGCTGGCTGCCTCCGGGATCAATGCAATAATAATTTTCGGAGCGGTTGACGCCAGCCTGAAGGATGGGACAGGAAGCAATGCCTGCGCAGAGGGCAACCTTGTTGCAAGGGCGGTGGGCGAAATCAAAAACAGGTTCCCCGGACTTACAGTCATGACGGACGTCTGCCTCTGCGGCTATACGAATCACGGGCATTGCGGGCTCGTCAAAGACGGCGAGATACTTAACGATGAAACCCTTCCGCTGCTTGCACAAATGGCTCTGACCCATGCGAAATCAGGTGCCGATTTTGTCGCACCATCGGCGATGATGGACGGCCAGGTCGGGGCTATCAGGGATATTCTCAATAAAAACGGTTTGAAGAAAACAAGAATACTTTCATATTCCACCAAGTATGCATCGAATTTTTACGGCCCGTTCAGGAACGCAGCAGGCTCTGCCCCATCATTCGGCGACAGGAAGACGTACCAGTGCGATTACAGGACGGTAAAACAGGGCATAGAGGAGGCCCGCCAGGATATTAGGGAAGGCGCTGACTGGCTCATGGTAAAACCGGCCCACACATATCTCGACATGATCTGCCGCATCAAAAAAAAATTCCCCCGCAAAACGCTTGCCGCATATCACGTTTCAGGGGAATACATGGCGGTCAGGAAACTCGCCGAAGCTTCGCTGGCAGATGAAAAATCCGCCATGCTCGAAGTTCTGACAGGCATCAAACGGGCCGGGGCCGACAAGATCATCACCTACTTTGCAAAAGATTTTGCTCTGATGAAATCATAACACCGGGGAAGTAAAACATGAAAACCGATAAATCAACCGAAATTTTCGAAGAGGGCAAAAACCATCTTGTAGGCGGCGTAAACAGCCCCGTAAGATCATTCTCCTCGGTGGATACAAAACCCGTCGTTGTAAAAAGCGCGAAAGGGTCGAAAATAACCGATGTTGACAACAATAAATTTACAGATTACTGCCAGTCGTGGGGAGCGCTGATCTTCGGACACGCGGAAAGAAAAATCGAAAAATCAGTAATAAAACGGGTCAAATCCGGAACCAGCTTCGGCATGACTAATCCCCTTGAAATCGATCTTGCGAAAAAAATCAAAGAGTGCATCACCTCCATCGAAAGAATCAGGTTCGTAAGCTCCGGCACAGAGGCAGTCATGAGTACCTTAAGGCTCGCGAGGGCATTCACCGGAAAGGACATAATAATCAAATTCGACGGATGCTACCACGGGCACAGCGACTGCATGCTTGTAAAAGCCGGATCGGGCCTTGCGACATTTGCTGTTTCCAGCTCGACAGGAGTGCCCGCCGACCTTGTGAAAAACACGATAAGCGTGCCGTTCAACGACATTGACGGTGTGCGCAAGGCTGTGGAAAACAACAGGGATAAAATTGCGGCAATAATAGTCGAGCCTGTTGCGGCCAACATGGGGGTCGTGCTCCCGCAGGACGGTTTCCTCGAATTTTTAAGGAAAATAACGGCGGACAACGGCATTCTCCTGGTGTTCGACGAGGTAATAACGGGCTTCAGGCTGGGCATCAACGGTGCGCAGGGTATTTATAAAATTGTTCCCGATCTCACATGCCTGGGGAAAATAATAGGCGCGGGCATGCCTGTCGGTGCATTCGGCGGGAAAAGGCAAATCATGGAGATGCTTTCGCCTCTGGGCAGCGTGTACCAGGCAGGAACGCTTTCCGGCAACCCGGTTTCAATGGCAGCTGGTCTTGCGGCGGTGGGCATGCTTGCAGAAAACCCCGGGTTATACGAAGACCTGGGGGCCAAAACGGAATATTTCATCAACAGTCTGAAAAGCATTCCCGCTGCGAAAAATTTAACCGTGAACCACACCGGCTCGATGTTCACGATTTTTTTCAAACCGGGCGGGGTCTACAGCCTTGAAGTCGCAATGGAAAGCGATT
>JBJKSS010000501.1:0-16642 GCA_046703745.1 Spirochaetota bacterium | reverse complement strand
CTCCTTTACCTTGAAATAAACCTGTGCGTCACCCCTTGCATTGAGGTTGTCGTTCGTGATTATTTCCTGGGGCTCGGCATTAACCATCTGTTCGGTGATATTGATCCTGAACATTTTTTCTATTCCCGGAATTATCCAGTGAAACCCGGGCCCTGCAAACCTTACATATTTTCCGAGCCGTTCTATCAGTCCCCTGTGGGTCGGACGAACGATCCTGATCCCGATAATGAAAATAAAAACAATAGCGCCCAGTATGGTGAGGATCGTCCCCATATAATTATTCAAAAATTCATACATTTTTAACCTCCAGATCATATATTTATGAATTATCAGAAATTATACAGGATTTTGAGACTTAAATCAAACTTAATAAGTCTGCTGCCGGAAATTTTTTTTCTTCTTCCCTGTTTTTCGTTCAACGTGGAAAAAAGTCAGAAAAATAGGGAAAACCCATATTAGATTTTTTTTAAAAAAAATTTATATATCTTTAATAAGGTAATGATATTTTGATTTCGAGACTGATTCCCCATGGAATAACCGGAATCGGAGATCGGGATTTAAATTTGTACGGGAGGCTCTATTATGTCGGATTCAAAACATAAAAACAGGATATGGATCGATCCCAGGATGGACTGTAATTGCGGGTGTGTCGAGGGGGAAAAGGACATTTACCACCTTGCATACGACTTGCCAGGCGTAAACAGGGAAGATATCAATCTCAAGGTATCAAAAGGCGCATTAAGGCTCCTGGTAAAAAAAGATGACCTGGAATATGTCAACGAATTCACATTCTCATGTGAAGCGGATGCGGATGGGGTCAAGGCGGTATACGAAAACGGGACGCTTGAACTGGAAATACCTCTGGCCTGCACCAACCCGTTCAGGGATGCCAGGACAATCAAAATAGGCTGACCAGACCATAAATAGCATTAATTTTTTAAAAAAACCGCGGCAATGATGCAGCGGATATTAATATTGAGGGAGAATTTATCATGACAAATTTAAAAGAAAAAACCCGGATATGGATCGAGCCGACAGCGGATTTTAACTGCGCCTGTGTGCAGGGGAACAAGAATTACTGCCGCCTTTCCTATTATTTGCCGGATGTAAACAGGAACAACATCGAACTTAAAATTTCAGGGGAGACCTTGAACCTTTATGCAAAAAAAGACGACACGGAATACTTCAACGAATTTACTTTTTACTGCACACCTGCCAATAAAACAATTAATTCTACCTTTGAAAACGGCTGTCTTGTAATAGATATCCCGCTTGCCTGCAGCAAACATTCAAATGACTGGAAATAGCAGGAACAAGCAATGTTTTAGAATGTGGAAAAAAGTCAGAAAAAGAAGGAATTCAACTATTAACATTTTTAATAATTTTATTATTATAAAATAAATTAAAAAAAGGAGGACGGCATGAAATACCCGGCAAAATTCATCATGTTGAATATTTTCATGCTCATGGTTCCTTTTATTTTAATTGCAGCAAACGGCGAAAAAAGCATGCTCAAGGTTTACCCCATCGGGAGTGTCCCGGCACAAAGCAATATTGAAATCACCCTTGCATCGCCGGATTTCTCAAATTTGAAAGCCGGGAAAACAGTGTTTGATTTCAAAATCAGGAAAACAGAACCTGCTGATCCTGTGACAATAAACTGCAATTCATACGGCCTTTCCGGTGAAGAATACAGCAATGAATTTTATTTAAACCTTAAGGAAGGAACCTATGTCCTGCTGGCAATTGTTGCCGGACGCAGTCACAGCGGTATAAAAAATCAGAAGATGTTTCTGCTGTCACAATTTGCCGTCAAGGGACCCGAAAATGATTCCGCCGGCATGCAAAACAATACTGCTTTTTCCGAGGCAGAGAGGGAAAAACCCTTCACGGATATTTACGTTATCGGGATAAATTTTCCGGGTTACGAAAATGCCGATAAAATTTTTTATGCGATAATTAAATGCGATCCCGTTTACACGGAAGAGCTCATTAATAATAAAAACAATATTCAGACGGATCTTTATGCCCCAAACTGGAATCCGGCTGAAAATTTGTACAATATATCAAAAAGTGTATCTGCGTTTAATTATTTAAAAAGTTAAAAATCATCTCAAAAAGTTTTTTGGCCTGTCAAGTCTATGACATTTAGCCTTTTTTCACTAAAAAGGATGTGTCATAGACTCTTTTTTTTATCAACATCATATTTACTTTTGGATTTATTTCAAGTATTATCGTTCCCGCAAGAATCAAAGAGGTAAAAATGAATCTGGTTTCGATTGACGGCATAACAAAATCACAGGGCAATAAAAAACTGTTTGACAATATTTCTTTCGGCATTAACGAAGGTGAAAAAACCGCGCTCATAGGTGTAAACGGCTGCGGCAAAACAACACTCTTGCACATAATCGCAGGCTTTGAAAAAACAGACGAAGGCAGCATAGTAAGAAACAGGGACCTGAGGATCGGCCTCCTCGAACAGGTGCCGGTTTTTGATCCCGAACATACCGTCATACAGCATGTTTTCAATACGCAAGGCAGGTTCACCGGTTTAATAAAAAAATACGAAGAGTTATGCATTGAAATTGCCTCGTATGATTCGCAAGGGACAAGCGTTGAATTCCATGAAGTTATGGAGGAGATGAACAGGCTCGGAGCATGGGATTATGAGCACTCGATAAGGGCTCTGCTTGCCGGCCTGGAGATAAACGACCTTTCATTAAAAATGAAGAATCTCTCCGGCGGGATGATAAAAAAGGTGAGTCTTGCACAATGCCTCATAAGCGATGCGAACCTCCTTGTCATGGACGAGCCGACGAACCATCTTGATCTTAAAACGATCCGATTTCTCGAAGAATATCTTGTGAAAACAAACAAGGCTCTTGTCATGGTAACGCATGACAGGTATTTCCTCGACAGGGTTTGCAGCACGATAATTGAAATAGACAGGAAGTCGATCAATAAATTCAACGGCAATTATTCATTCTACCTGGAGAAAAAGGCAGAGATCGAAAACAGTCTTGTAAGGGATGAGGAACGCATAGAGAGCGTGATGAGAAGGGAGCTCGAATGGTACAAACGGCAGCCCAAGGCAAGGACGACAAAATCGAAGTCCCGGATGGAAGCGATAGAAGCAATGATGAACAGAAAAAAGCTTTTGAAGGACGGCGATGTTGAAATCACCGTTTCCGGCAGAAGGCTCGGCAAAAAAATCCTCGAGATAAATGAAGTGTCAAAATCATTCAACGGTAAAACAGTGATAAAGCCGTTCAGTCATGTATTCAAAAAAAAGGAAAAGATCGGCATAATCGGGCCCAACGGCTCGGGCAAGACAACCTTCCTGAATATTATCACGGGATTGATCCAGCCGGACAGCGGGAATGTGGACAAGGGAGTAAACACAGCGTTCGGTTATTTCACCCAGAACAGGGAAGAGTTTGACCCTGAGATGCGGATAATAGATTATGTGAAAAAATCGGCAGAAATGATTACGCTTGACAACGGGACGACAATCACTGCGGCAAAGATGCTGGAAAGGTTCCTCTTTCCCTCAAGCTCGCACTACACCGCGATCTCAAACCTGTCCGGCGGAGAAAGGCGCCGCCTCTATCTTCTCGGGGTTCTCATGAAAAATCCGAACTTTTTGATCCTCGATGAGCCGACCAATGATCTTGACATAAAAACACTCTCTATACTCGAAGACTTCCTCGAAAATTTCGAAGGCTGCCTCATTGTCGTTACGCACGACCGGTATTTCATGAACCGTGCCGCCGACCACCTTCTTGTTTTCAGCGATGACGGCACAATAAAAAGCTTCCCGGGGAATTATTCCGACTATCTCGATTTTGAGGAAACAGGCAGGGATGATTCTGCAGCGCAGATGCATTCCAAAGAAAAAAAACAGGAAAAAACGGCGGCGGGTGAAGCAAAAGAAAAGACGAAGCTTACATTCAGGGAAAAAAAGGAACTGGAAGAGCTGGAGAGGGACATAGACCTGCTTGAGAATGAAAAAAAAGACCTCGATAAAAAATTCGGCTCCGGTGAATTCGACCCGGAAAAAATAAAACAAATAACTCTGCGTTATAATGAAATAGAAAAGCTGTTGTCGGAAAAAATCGCAAGATGGGAACACCTCGCTTCATTTGCAGAGTAAAACAGGAGAAAAACATGGACGGTACGAAACGCTCGGATATAAAGCCGGGATTGAAGGTTGCGATAGTCCTGAAGCAGGATCAGAGAACCGGCAGGCTTACGGAAGGCATTGTTAAAGATATCCTCACCAACTCCCCCTCGCATCCTTACGGCATAAAGGTGAGGCTTGTTACCGGCGAGGTCGGCAGGGTGAAAAAAATTCTGTATTGATTGAAAAAGCATTTCAAAAGGAGATAGTATGTATTTTTACCCTGATTTTTCAAAAAACCTCAAAAAAAAACGCGAGGGGGTTTTCCTTAATACCCTGACAGGAGAAAAAATTCAAATGACATACATAAGGCTCTCTCCCGGTGAATCAACCAATCATGCCCACACAAACGAACAATCCGGTTATATCTTAAAGGGGAAAGTCGAGATCACCATTAACGGTGAAAAAAATATCTGCAAGGCGGGCGATGCGTACATTATCCCGTCTAATGTTTCTCACGGGTTCAGGGTACCGGATGACGGGGACGTTGAATATCTGGAGATATTCTCACCGCCGAAAGAGGAGAATGAAAAAACTGGTGAAACTAATTGAACTGCGCATTGACTTGTCTTCTCTTTGTTTCCTTTGACAATCTCCCGGTTTTTATTTATATTTTGTTAATGGTGAAATCAAATTGTATGATACCAGGCCTCTTTTGGAAAAGGGAGTTTTCCGAGAATTGAAAAACATCGATTTGTTTATGGCTTCATGTACGGTCATGAACCACACTCTTGCCTGGGATAAAAAAGACAAAAGGGAAGCTCAGAAACAGGATAATATGGCACTTTGGGCATGGACTTCATGCATCAAAAAGATTTTCAGGAAGATACGAAACAATTTTGTGGTTTACAAAGACAGACGAGTATACTTTCAATCTGGATGCAGTGCGAATTCCACAAAAATATCCCCAGAAAAAGCATTATAAAGGCCCGAAAGCTGGAGAGTTTTCATGTAACCCGTTAGGCAAAAATCCAAGTGATATATGGAAAATACCGAATGTAAAAAATAATCATATAGAAAAAACAATTCATCCCTGCCAGTTTCCGGTAGAATTAATAGAACGTTTGGTTCTTTCGATGACTAATGAAAATGAGACAGTTTTTGATCCATTTCTGGGAGTCGGAACAACTATTGTTGCATCGGTCAAAAACAACCGGAGAGGAATAGTCTGTGAAATCAAAGACGAATATTATCAAATTGCCGTTGAAAGAACCAGGTTGACTCTTGATGGGAAAATTAAGACACGTCCTATGCACAAGCCTGTTTATAATCCTGAAAATTCCAAATTGACCCTGGAATTCGAAATAAATCCAACGAATCAATTATCTCTTTTTGGCAATAATAAGGAGGCAGGGATTTCCAAATGAAAATTGTTGAGAAATATTCACATTTAAACGGATTGGAATTTATACTGGTTCATCAGCCGGGATTATGGAAGGAAATTGAAGATGTAATAGCATCCATCGATGCAGAGAAATGTAAAACGAAAATTTCAAAAGAAAAAACAAAAAATTGAGAAATTTTATATAGCCCGATTGATCTGAATAATTCCTTTAAAAATAAATTACCTGCCCTTGGATGAAAAGAAAGCCGTGTAAACTATTGGGTTACAAAAAATGAAAAGTTGATCCGAAAAACTCTAACCATGTCTACTGAATCACAAAAAACAGAAATAGAATCTTCGGGTGAAATCCCTATCTACAGTTATAATCAAACCGATTTCGTAAAAAAAAGAGTCGCTATTGAAGTTCAATTCGGGAAGTATTCCTTTGTTTTTCTGCACGTATTCATTCACTGTGAATGATCCTTCCATGCATGCATGGTTTAATACAATCGTTTCCTTATTTCTGGCTACGAATAGAATAATGGTTTCTGGTACAATTGCCGTATTTTTTAGAGGCTGAGAGTTTTGTTTTTCTATTTTCTATTGTTTGAAGAGAAAATAATTTACTCTCGATGCACACATAAAATAACGGGTTGAAGTGATATTTAAAGACATTTTAATATATTCTACTCTTCTTTTTTAATTTCTATATTTTTTTGATTTGTTGTAAAATCAATTACTTCTTTCGGGCATGTTGATATGCATACAAGACAATTAATACAATCCGGACTTTTTACAAATCCATGTTCATTTATTTGTTCCATAGGTTTTATGTCCATAAGACATTCTTTATTACATTTACCGCATTTTATACATTTTCCATTTGTTGCTCTGACCTTAAATTTACGAGGAAAAGGTATAGCACTTAAAAATCTAAGTGACAGTCCAACAGGGCACAAATATTTGCAAAACATTCTTTTTTCTCCGGTAAGGATACCTACTGCTACAAGAATTGCTATAATTGCCAACCCCCATTTTACATCATAGAATACATCATATTTTCCGAAAGCCAACGTAATTCCTTTTTGGAAAACATTCAAAGAAATCCAGCCCGCCACAATTCCACCAAAAAACAAAGCAAAAAAAATATATTTAGGCAGAGTGTTAATTTTATTCTCAGATGACTTTCTCTCCAAAAGCATCCATAGTATCATCCCGATAATGATGACGGCTACTGTAAACCAGAAAAAAGATGGCCAATTCATTGTGCTGCCAAGAGCAAATACATAGGCAGCAAGCAATAATACCAATATTCCTCTTAGCAACAATTTGCCTAATTTTTTATTCTTCATAGTGTTTAGTTTTAATATATTAGCCAACCTTGAAACAAAATCTTGATAGGCGCCGAACATACATCCCCATGCACAGAATGCGCGCCCCAAAAATAAAGTTGAACAAAAAATCAGAAACCAAAACACTATAGTTAAATTAAACTCAAAACCTGCTACCTGTTCCCTGGCTACAAAAGGGCACAATTTATCTAATAAATGCACCTTAAAAACATACCACAGTATTGAATGCAATATAATGAAACCATAGATACAGATTTGTGTAATCAATAAATACCTAGAAAATTTTTTTTGTGTTTTAATATTCATAGTTTGTCTCCATAAAATAAAGAATAATGGTTTAAACTTATTTACCAATATAATAAAAATAAAAATTACTTATTACAACAATTTTCAATTGAGTCAGCTAAATCTTTTAGCATTTTTACTATATTACTTCGTTCCAAATAATAAAATGTTTCTTGTCCGACTTTTTCATTCCATAAAATTCCACAATTTTTTAAGACTTTTAGATGATGAGAAATTGCCGGACGACTAATTTTAAATTTACCAGTAATCTCATTTACCGATAATCTCTTATTCATTCTTAAGTAAAATATAATTAGAAGACGGGTTTTATCAGTTATAGCAGAAATAGATTCCAAAATTTTTTCATCAATTATTTGCGATTTTAAAACCACTCTTTGATCCTTCCTTAAATAGTTTAAACTCATTTACATATTAAATATATGTCAAACTTATTATTTTGTCAAGATCTAAACAACCATTTTTTAAAAAAATAAAAAATGAATAACCTGATTTATAAAATTGAACAATTATATAATTTTAAAAGATTTGGAAATTACATTACACATAAATAAAACGGCATCCGTGCCCCTAGCTTGTTGGTACTCATTGCCCAACACCAGCCGATAACAGCGAGTTCAAGATTACGTCCCGCCCCTGGTCAAAGAACCTTTATTTTTACATTATTCAAAACCTTTGTCAGTCCTTCCATTGATTTGAAACATGTTTTCTGCCAGGTGGAACTGCCGTCAAACAATTTTTTAAAAAAAATTAAAGCGGAGCATGTTTGATTGACAAAATTTGATATATGAGGGATTATATAAGAATGAAAGATAAAATACTCATACTGGGCGCTTACAGCTCCATAGGGAAAGACATTTTAACAGGAATATTGAAACATACAAATAAGTCTGTAATAGCAACAGGCAGGAACAGGGAAAAGCTCGATAATCTGTCGGAAAACATCAAAAATAAAAGATGTTATTTCAGATTATTGGATGCAAATGATCCTGCAGAGTTGGCAAAAACCTGCAAAGAGGCTGCCCTTGCGGTAAATTGCATAGGCCCTTATGCACTGAATGGAGCAGGGATTGCCGAAACCATACTGAGATCGGAATGCTCGTATATTGATTTTGCATATGAGCAAAGCCATTATAAAAAATGTATTCCACTGGATAGTCTGGCAAGACAAAAAAAACAATTCATGATTGTAGGTGCAGGGATGGCAAGCGGGCTTTCATCCCTTTTCATAAAAGACATAATGAAAAAAATTCCGGGAGTAAAAAAAATAGATTTTTTTTACCTCGAGGGTTCATTAAAAGATCCCGAGACCGGCTTCGGAAGTCTGATAAGCGGGGCATTGGAGGCTTCCGTTAAATGCGAGAGTTATCATGATGCAAGGCTTAACCCTTTTATAATCGGCCATGAAAAAAGGAAAATGACTGTTCCGGAGGGCGCTGAAACCGAAGGGTTGACCGTTCCTACCATTGATGATCTTGTTGCTTATTCAAAAAAGACAGGACTCGAATCGATAAAAACACATTTTGCGATGGATATTTCCACACCTCCTTTCATTTTTTCCCTGTTGAGGCTCACAAACCCTTTAAAAAATAAATTCATGTACAAAATATTAAGCCAAATAACAAGAGATACGCTGAAGAAAAGCTATATGCTTCAGAAGAAAAAAAATATCAACAGGCAGCCTGTTATTATAATTTCTGTCGATACGGGCAATAATAAATTCCGCAAAATAATGAGTTTCGATGAAAAAAGGAATGCTACCAGCTATCTTCCTGTCATCCTGGTGAAAAAATGGTGCGAAAAAGGAATTAACAATAAAGGCCTGATACATGTTTCGGATATTCTTGACCTTGGTGCGGTATTAAAGGAGCTTGAAAAATTCGGATGGAAACTTGAAATCAGGGATTTAGACTGATCCGATTATTTGTTGTTATGCACAATTGGGGAGAATATGATTTCATAAAAAATGAATGCGGCAATCCGAAATCGGCCTGAATTTCAAGCCATGCCTTCTTTGTGCTTCCTGATTATTTCATTCGCAGTATCGAACTGGTTGGGAAAAAGATTTTTGGGGACAGCGTCCCTGCCAAGATTTTTAAATACAACAAAACGGGCACAGTTTTCATTGCCGCACTTACAGTATTTTTCCTTGTAAACATTTGTCATGACGGGCATGTGTGCCATTCTGTCATTAAAAAACATACAGCTTTGAATCAATTCACATTCAGCCATACTCTTCTTCTATTAATTTTTTTTAACAGTATATAAAAAATGCATCAACTTCCAATGGCTTGATTTCTATGTTCAGCCAGGCTCTTTTATCTTTTATCCCGCTGCCCGCTTTCCTGTTTTTTTAGTACCATTTCATCAGGAAAATAAATTTCCCCATCGGGGCGTTTTGTTATTTTCCAGACAGCGGTATCGCCGTTATAAATTATGACGGCTTCTCCTTTCAGCGGATCGCCGTTGCCATCAAATCCATAGGCGCTGGTAAAAATTATCCTTGCAACGTTTCCATCAACAGTGCCGTTTAACGAAGGCTCGCCGCCCGTTGAGTCATCTATCCTCGATGCATCAGGGGTGATGCCGCTGTGATGCCCGGTTACCCTGCTGCCTTCCTGGGAAAGCATTAAGATAAAATCAAGCACATTATTTTTATTGGCCCAGCTCCCGTTGAGATCCGCCTGCCCGGCGATTTCCTCCAGCGCAAAAGGAAATTCTTTTTTACCGTCCAGGGTAGACCAATTGCCTGTAAATTTATTCCCCTCGATAATGCCTTTGAATGTGCCGCTCACAGAGCCGGCCGCGTTGTATTCATTCATCGTTATTTTTTTCGCTCCGTCGATGCGGCCTTTCAGCGGAATATTTATCAATTTGGATTCATAATAATAACTGCCGGTAACATTTTTCCCGTCAAGCGTTATATTCATTTTTATCCTGAGTCTGCCATTAATTGTTCCGAAGAATGATTTTATAGAAGAATAATTGTCTGCGGGGAAAGTGTTTGTTGTCCAGATAAACAGCATGGCAAGAAGAATCATAATGATTTTTTTATTCATGTTTTTATTCCTTAAACTATTCAAGAATATTAATAAATTTAACCGGCAATTGTCAATAACTATAGTGAAAACAGCAAGGTTGATTAATTTTTAAACAAAAATGGTATCGAGGGCTCTTGTCCCCCGAAAAAACCAGCTTAGATAAAAATAATTTTCCCTCGGCATAGAAAAACTTCCAGGACAGGCAATAGCCTATTGAAGCTGCTGAATTGTAGAAAACAGCATTATAAATTTACTTCTCAACATTCTTACTCCCTATCACGGCACGAATTTTTATAAAGAATTCACCTCCGGCGTGAGGATCGCAACGGGCGATTGGTCGTTATATGACATAAAAAATGTTGGTTTGGATGCGCGAAATTATAAAATATCCTATAAAAACAGTATAATTTTCCTAAATTTTGTCTATGAGTACCTTTACGGACGACAGGCTATCGAATTTGTCACAATATTATCATAATAATTAAAATATCCTATCAATTAAATGATTGGCCGATAAAAGCCCGGCAGCGTATGCATATTGGATTTAGCTGATTTTCCCGGATAGAAAAATGATTCATTCGGGTAGGGACGGGCAACAGCCGGCTTTTGTCATGCATAGGATAACCAAAAAAACATTAGGAGGCGAATATGAAAAAGGTCATATTCAAAAAAATGAAATTAATTTTTCTGATTTCGGGCGTTTTGGGTTGTTTGATTGCAGCGGGCTGCACCCTGCCGACAGCCAAAACTCATGCCAGGAGAGGCACACAAAGGGTGCAGCCGGTCACTTACAACCGGAACATAACATCAACGGCAACATCAATCACCGCATCGACAACGGGTGTGATGCCGGATTTCGGATACCCGTACGGTCTGACCTCCGCACATATCGATGATGCGTACCTTCAGCAGGAGTACAACGACTGGAAAGCCCACTACGTGACAGCAGATGGAGCAGGCGGCTATCTACGGGTGCAAAGGGACAAGGCCACGGATTACGACACGGTTTCCGAGGGCATAGGCTACGGTATGCTCCTGGCGGTGTTTTTCGACGATAAAGCCACCTTCGACGGCCTGTACAAATACAGCCAGTTACATCTTGATAATAATAATGGCCTTATGCACTGGATGGAAGACAAGAATAATAACAATGTGAATGAGTTCGGTTTGCCGATCTCTTCGGTCCCTAGTGGGCCATATTATGTCAAGAAGGAGGATTGGAATAACGTAACTAAAGATACAATAATAGATGCATCGGATCCAAAATGGAATGGAAAGGATTTCTCTAAAGATTCCAATTATCTGCAGGTCGCCGGCAGTCGATCTTTTAGCTCCGCGACTGATGCGGATATGGACATTGCCGCTGCCCTGTGTTTCGCCGCCTACCGGTGGGACGAGGGAGGGGTTGCCTATCTTGGCGAAGCAGCAAAGAATATCAAAAGAGTCCTGGATAACGATGTGACACTTATCGGATGGGTAAGAAACGGCGCCCTCTGGGGAGGTCCTTCATGCTGGAATCCTTCCTATTTCACTCCGGCCTGGTTTAGAGTGTTTAAACAATTGATCACCGATTATAAGACAAGGCTGAACGCCGTTTTCGACGGGAAACCGGATAATTATATCAAGAAGTGCGACAACGCTATAGATACGATGTTTACGTATATGAAAAAAATCGACGCCGTGAATGGACCAGGAGGTTTGTACCCGGACTGGTGTAGTACACCGACCTCCTCCGGGGTTGTGCAAAAATCAACCGGAAGTGACAGATTATACTATAAGGACGAAACCAGTGACGGTGTAAAAATGATGAGTTTCAATTATTATTATGATGCTGTGCGTGTGCCATGGAGAATGGCGGTATATTACAGCTGGTACGGAGATGCTGATGCGGGAAGCATTGTTACCAAAATCGGCAATTTTTTCAAGGGCAAGGTTACGTCCCTGGTTGACGGCTATGCCATAGACGGCAGTGCATGGAAATGGGACGACAGGGACGGTTTTAATGACTCACTGGGCGGCAAAAATCACTCCGTCACCTTTATTGCCATGAACGCCTGTGCATCTCTGCCTTCGGGAGATGCCTCTTACGCATCAGACTTTTACAATGAAACGAAAACAAATAAAGAAGATTACACAGCCGATTATAATTATTTCGGCAACACCCTGCGGATGATGTCCTTGTTATACCTCTCAGGCAGGTTTATTAACTATGCCGACCTCGGTGCCTTTAAAATGACACGAAAACCCGCCCAGATGGAAACCGTGGGGCCGCTGACAATCGATCTGGCCTATACGAACTTCGGAGTTTATGGTCTTTCACACTGCGACTTTCATGACAGGGCCGTACTGCATACCAGTGACAACAGCGGGTATGCCGCTATAGGTGCGGGGCAAAAAGATTCCATGGGAGACGACTCCATGATCATCGGCTATACGGCATGGACAGGAGATATAGTCTGCGGCCTTAAAACGCTGACACTCAGGGGATCGGTTAGAATTAGAGGAAACGTATTGGCAAGAGGAGACATTGAAGGCCTCGAATATTCAAATACAAGAACCGGTTCCTTGGTTAAAAACATGAACAAAGATCCGGGGTGCATGGATTTCAGTGTCGATACCACAAAGTTCAAAGCCGACTCAAGCAGCACCCCTATAACAGTGAGCAGCGGAGCTATTGAGAGCAGGGATCCGGGCATATATGGTATAGTAGATATCGGGGACAGAGGTACCCTTAACCTGAAAAGCGGGTATTATTATTTTTATTCACTCAACACAGGGACGGACGTACACCTTAATTTTGATACTACCAATGGAGCCGTAGTGGTCTGTGTTTTGGATGCGATGCAGATCAAAAGCAGGACAGTGATCGAGGGCGACGCTTCCAGGATACTCTTCATAAGCGGAGTGGAAGACGGTGGCAAAGGTCCCTATATCGCTCCGGAAGTACAATGGAAAGGCACTCTGATAGCCCCTCGCACCGGGTATCTGAATGTGGATATAGGATACGATGGAAGCGTCCAGGGTGCATTCTGGGGTAACAGCACGGTTATTCATCAGGCGACTAAAATATATTTTGTTCCCTTTGACTGGAGTTCGCTGCCGGCCGATTCCGGTATGCAGCCTCTGATTCAGCCGAATACGTCATCCTCCGTTTCTGTGCCTTTCACGAAAGATGGGGCTGGAGACTACAACTGGACATTGAGCACGACTCCCGCCTATATTAATTCCTGGAACCTGGATGAATTAACGATAAACGGAGTGGACTTTGCCAACAAGTGGGCGGCAGGTTCTGCATTACCTGCAAAAATCAACGGATTATACTATATTCATTATCTCGGTAATTATTCGTATAGCCACTTTGAAATAAAGTAGTGACTTCGTGCATTGGTTTTGTTTTTATGACAATAATAAGGGTTGCTTTCTTGTTTGAGGCAGCCCTTATTTGATTAATGCTGTATCCGATTGCACTGGTCAAGGATGGAGCTCCGATTATCGTGAAACGAATTGCCCTTGGCTAGAAATGTTCTTTATCACAACGGGCAAGCAAGATTGTTTAACTACGGATTGTCAATAAATATAGCAGAAAACAGCAAGTTTGATTAAAAATTAATCAAGCTTGCTGTCATTCACAAAGGAATTAAATTGATTTAAATTTCTCCCTTAATTGTATTTCAAGGTATTTTATCAGACTGTCAATTGTAATTATCTTCATTTCAATAAGTACCTCACCCAGGGGTTTTTTATTATCCACCATTTTTTGCTGCTCAAGCGCCAGATTTAATTCCTCTTTGGTAATAATGTTATTTTCAACCAACAGCTCTCCTATTTTTTTCATTTTATTGTCCTTTTTTTATTCATTGGTTTTATATTTACTGATTTGTTCTTCAACGATATAATGACCTTCCACAAAGGTATTGAAGTCGCTTAAAATATGAAGATTGTTGTTGTTTATTTCATTTGCTTCATTATCTATTAATTCCATTTGTTCCCTTATGTCTTCGGTAATATCTTTCAGCTCACTTAAGGATAAATGACTGTCAGATGAACTTTCTTTTAATGTTTCAATTTTATTTTTTAAATTTAAAAGAAGGCTGCCGATAGTTTTATAATTTGATTTTATTTCTTCTGTAACAGTTTTTATCTCACTGGCCGAACCATGAATAATATCCGTCATCTTGATGACTTCATTTAAAATTGTATTATATTTATTCTGGTTATTATCGAGCCCTGAAATTCCTGTTTCCATATCGTTTGAAATGTTTATTAAAAGAGCCTGGATATCATTTGTAAATTTTTTTGTTAAATCTGCAAACTTCCTTATTTCATCGGCAATGACCCGAAATCCTTTGCCCGAAGTTCCCGAACGTGTGGCCTCGATCGATGCATTTATTGATATGAGATTGATTTTGGCCGAAATACTCTCGATATTTTTAAGATGCTCTTCAATCTTTAAAGTATTTTGTTTTGAGTTGCCAACCAGATCGAATATGCTGTTTATCAACATATAACCGGTAGAATATAATGTGGAACCCTCAATTTCGTTTTTTGAAATACTGTCATCTCCTATTACTTTTGAAATTCGGGATATATTTTCTATGACCTCGTCTATTACATTTGATTGATTGATAACTATATTGGTCAGCAAATCCAGTTGATTGAAAAATTCCATGACATTGGCAATTACGATAACTATTGAATCATCAAGGATATGGAGGGAATTTTCAATATTTTCTATTTTAATGTTTTGTTTGAACTGGGTATCCTTAATCATTTGAATGCTTTCAACAATGGATTTTATAGATACAGAATTATCTGTCATCTGTTTTTTCAGGGTATCCAGCTCGTTTTTTGACAGCAATATGCTTTTTTTTGACGAATCAACCATTTTGCAAAGTTTCATCACAAACATGTTAAACCAGTAAATCAGTTCCCCCAGGTTATCATTTGATTCCAGGTTAATCAATTTTGTCAAATCGCCTTCACCTTTGGCAATGTTTTTAAGATCCAATGATATGGATTTCACGACTCTTAATATTGTGAATTGCGTAATTAAAAAAGCCGTTAAGCCCACAACAATTCCTGCCAGTATGCAGCTAATGCAAAAAATAAATTCCATTAAACTGCTTTTAAAATGTACAAAGATAAGAGAATATAAAGGAAAGCAAATGCCCATTATGATTCCAAAGCCAATGGAGAGGATCAAATTTAATTTAACAATGCTTTTTTTAAATATATTTTTTAACACTCATGATGCCTTGATATGTATTTTTAAATCATAAAATATATAGAGACAAATTGTCAAATAAATCTAGTGAATGTATAAAAATTTAGAAAAATTAATGAATAAGTGCAATATTGATTAAAAAATTCTTGCAAAAAATTTAAAAATAATTTAATGGTTTGATAAAATAATTCTAACGAAACATATTATGACTGATCATATCCAAATTCTTATTGATTATATAAGCATATATAAAAAGCCCGATATCCTGAGAATTAAGCAATTGCATGATACATTCTCATATAAAAAAATTCCAAGGAAGAAATTGTTTTTAAAAGCAGGAGATAAATTGAAACATGTCGGGTTCATTATCAAAGGTTTGTTCAAGTATTATTATATCGATTATGAAGGAAGAAAAAAAATCAAATATTTTGTTGCAGAGAATGATTTCGTGCTTTCCCTGACCTCCCTTATCGAAAATATACCTTCGCTTTTTTTCATAGAAGCTCTGGAGGATTCGGAAGTCCTTGCAGCCCCGGTAGATAAGATGATAAAATTTATAAACTATGATCCGACATGGAAGGAAATCTATAAAAGCATTCTTGAAAAAAATTATATAATCAAAGAAAAAAGGGAAGCCGAGTTCCTTCTTTGCAATGCCGAAGAAAGGTATCTAAGATTTATTAATGATAATCCCGGTATTTATAAAAGGATTAAAAGGCATTATATCGCTTCTTATCTTGGCATAGCGCCAGAGTCTTTATCAAGAATTTCTGCGAAGGATGAAAATTCTTAACATACATCAATGAAATTTATAGCTTTTAATCCTATAAATGAACAATTTATCAGGAAAAAATTATGAACGTAATTAATGAAAATGCCAGATTGACAATCATAAGGATTTTCCTTTATACCAACTGCTTTCTGCTGCTGTTCTGGTGGCCTTTATCGCACTGGCTGTATCCGAAATTTTATCATTCCTTGATGGGATTTAAAACCTATCAGGATAGTTTTGTAAAAATAATGGGAAGCTGTGGGTTTATTCCGGTGCTGCTTCTTTTTTTCGCAGCTTGGAAGCCCGTAAAAAACAATGATATGATTGTTGTTTTGAACTCTTTTTGCTTCTTAATATCTGCTACTTATGTTTATTTTATTTTATCGGGACAGTTTGCCGTTAACGAATTTTTTAATGTCGGATTTTCAATTTTTTCCGCGTTATTA